>CALZLE010000536.1 GCA_945788205.1 uncultured Desulfuromonadales bacterium | reverse complement strand
TGACCAGCAAGGGTCGGCCGCTTATAATTCACTCCGTTTTCGCCGAAGTGGTGGAATTGGTAGACACGTCGGTCTCAAAAACCGATGAGCTTCGCTCGTGCCGGTTCGATTCCGGCCTTCGGCACCACTGATTTTATTGAAGCGCCCTATTTCCTCGGAAATAGGGCGCTTTTTTCATTTCCGACCCTCCTCTCACAAAAAAATTCCTCCCAGATTAAAAAAAAGGACACAAAAGGGACACAAAATGGTCCCTCGGGGGTGAATTTTATGTCAGGCACCACAAGAGCGGCGCAATATCTCTTTCGCCCGTACGGGCGTTACTACTTCAGGATGTGAATCCCAGAAGACCTCAAGCCCCTGTTTGGCAAAACTCAGCTCAAAAAGTCGCTTGGATACCGAAAAGCCCAAGATCTCCGAAGCCATAAAGAAATACATCGCCGAATATCGCGCCGAGGATAAATGACCTTGCTGGTCTGGTCCGCCACCGCTCCCCACAAGAGCAGTTGCCGCGGAAAGAAAATTGGGTGCCGAAAATCACCAAATACAAGGCCTGACCCTCGCCGCCGAATTATAGGACAGGATTAGCCGCACAGGTCACTAGGCTGTTGAGAATAACTGCTCTTTGACATAACTGTCTGGTTTCTAGTTTGAATTTGCCCCGCAAAAATGGGGTGCTAGCTTCCGTTATCGCAGGCAAAAAGGGGCAGGTCTGGCAATGCCATTAGCTGTCATTGCCAGACCTGCCCCTTGGGATGCGATGGGCTTTCAGCACCCATTGACATCGTTCTCGCAGTAATTGCGATGTTTTTGCTGATCCATGATCAACTTGAGTCACGTGGATAAGCAGATTACCATTTTGCTTCTCAACTATTTTCTGTCCCGAAAAGGGTTTCTTGCCGAACCAGAAAACAGTGTGTGTGTTTCCATCTCATCGGATAGGCCCTAATTACCGGTAACCGCGAACCACATCTTGTTCGGGGACGTCACGAAGATGGCCGGGGCGATACAGGTCTCAGGCAGATGGAGTTTTGCCCTTATCTTGGCATCTCCATTTTCCGGGTTCCCGATCATTCGCGTATCCTCCTCTTCGGTAAATACGTTTTCGTACACAGGATCACCGAAATCATCAAGCGATACGATGCAGCTGACGGCGGCCAGGAAGAAGGGGGCCGGGTTGGTGCCGCCGACAGTTTCGGAAGCAGACTTCGGAATAATCAGGCCCTCAACCTCAACCTCGAGCTTGCCATTGGCCTTCAACTCCCCTTCTGCCGTTTTCAGGACCCAGGGGAGCCCGCCTCCCAAAATATCCCGGAATACGGCGGGGTTAAGAAAAGGTTCATCAATCCCGACCATAGTTTCAAACTCAAGGATTTCCAAGCGCTTCATCCTGTCAAACCTTTTTTCAAACTGATCGATATCCAGGCGTTTAAAAGAGTCGAACTTGCCGTCGAATGTATCGGCGGATGCGTCTTGTCCTACATACATCAGCGGCATTGCGGCAAACAGGAGACATGCCACTAAACATAACCAGCGTTTCATGATGGTTCTCCTTTATCATTTTGCAAAACTTCACGTTGCCCGCTTCCCCTCGGAAAGGGGGTATCGAGCACTCTTCGCTTCTAATGCCAATTTTAGCAACCCAGCAGAAACATGCGAGCCTGAAAAGTTCATTGTAAGCATTGCGCTACCTCTTTCACCAGACTCATCCCCTTTGAACATATACTGTTATACTTCGAGCCCTGAGCAAATCCAACATGGGCAGGAGAACTCCTCTGGTCGACGGGGAAACGGCATCGAGCGTTTCGAAGACATAAATTTTTCGGCCTATTCGCGGCTCAATCTCGAACGTCGGTAGCTCCTTGAAGACACCATTGATCAATTCGCTGCAGGCGGTGTTGCCAAGGCCCCAAAGTTGAGGTAAATTTTCAAGGACACATTTTGGACACAAAATTTTCGCTGAGGAATTTTTCTCAGAGAAGGGCTTCAATAATATCAGGCACTTGCCGAAACGGACTTGCGGATTAGCGCGATTCCGGCCTTCGGCACCAAAGACAACTTAGGGCCTGCAATCATTGAGATTGCGGGCCTTTTGTTTTTTCAAGTTGCATATCAAACCGGTTAACTGCCTGTCGGTTGCTGCTGGGGAAGAAGTGCCTCTAGAATTATTATCAGGCGTCCAAGTTATCAAGTTGAGCCTGTTTCCAACCGCTCAAAACCATGCTCCCCTCTTCCACAGACGGCAGTGGCCCATTCATTCAGAGCTTAAAACCCCTGCCAGGCCAAGCCTGTACAACATTGCTTTGAGTTTGAATCGATGCCAAGGCCCATAGGAAGATCCCTTTTAAACCCAGATCCGCGGGAGCGGGGTGGATAAAGAGTGTATTTGCCGCCAAGATCTCGAGGATTTGGGTTAAACGCAAGCCACACATCTGCTATACTTCCAACCTTTCAACCTTTACCAAATCAACTACAGGAGAAATCATGATCGACAGGGAAAACGTCTACTCCGGCGCTCCGGCAATCGCCACGACCAACAGCTTCTTCCCCCGCGTCTACGGTTGGATGACTGCCGGGCTCGGCCTTACCGCACTGGTT
>CALZLE010000535.1 GCA_945788205.1 uncultured Desulfuromonadales bacterium | reverse complement strand
TCGAGCTGGAAGCGGTAAGGGTACCGGCGAGAAAAAAAGAGGCAACGAGAAAAATGCTGGCAGAAATTGACGCGGAATAAAAAAGGGCTCCCGGGGTGGGAGCCCTTTCTGATGGCTTTCTACAGGGCCTTTTGCAGGAGCCCTTCGAGCTGGTTTTTCGGTACTGCGCCGACCAGTTGATCGACAATCTGACCATCCTTAAACAGGATCATGGTCGGAATACCACGGACACCATACTGGCCCGGAGTTGCTGGGTTTTCATCAACATTGACCTTGCCGATTTTGACCTTGCCGTCAAATTCTTCGGCGAGCTGATCGACGACTGGTGCGATCGCTTTGCAGGGCGCACACCAGGTGGCCCAGAAGTCTACCAGTACCGGAACAGAAGCTTTGAGCACTTCAGCATCAAAATTATCATCAGTAAATTCTACGACTTTATCACCAGCCATCGGGTTCTCCTTTTATTCAGTGTTGGCAGCGAGGGAAAAATTGGTTAAGAATTAACATCCAAATATATAGAACTCGTCAAAAATATCAAGCAGCAATTCAGTTTGGCAAGCCTGTTGCTTGACAGGCTGGCGGCGGGTTCCTATCATGCCTGAATCTTTACTGAGCTGATAGTCAGAAGCCGCTTTCAATAGAGGGAAACGATGAATCAAAAAATAACCGCGTCCTGCAGCCAATTACAAGGATTACTTGATGTTTTTTGCCAGCAGCAGGGCGAAGAGTTAAGTCGTCTGGCCCAGCAGTTGGGGGCACTGTTTGCAGGTGGTGGCCAGTTGTTGCTGGCGGGCAGTGCGGCTTTTCAGCCAGTCGTTCAGCTTTTGGCTGGTCATTTCACCTATCGGCTCGGTTTCGATCGTCCCGCTTTGCCAGCGATTGCGCTGGGGAGTGATCCGACCCTGATGTCAGTGATGGCCAACAGTGGCGAACTGGATCAACATCTGGTCCGGCATTACCGGGCGCTGAACAGTGACAACCACATGTTACTTATGTTTAACGACGGATCGTCTTCCGCCGCTTTACGAGCTGTGCGTGATGAGGTTCTGGAGAGTGAGCGGGAGGTCGCATTGTTGACGACTGAAAGTCAGTCAGATCCCTTGTGTCGCGACGGGGTAGAGATTTGTATCGATTTCGGAACCACGCTGGTGCCGCGACAGATGGAGATTTCCCTGTTCGCCGGTCAGTTGCTCTGTGAGCTGGTTGAAGCCGAACTCTTCGGCGTTTAGGTTGCTGTATGGATGACGCAACGGGGCGATTCAATTATCCGCTGGTTCTGAATCTGCGCGGTCGGCTGACGGTTGTTGTCGGGGCTGGAAAGGTCGGGCAGCGTAAGTTGGAGCGGCTTCTACAGGCGGGGGCGAAGGTCCGGTTGATTGATCCGGATCTGGCAGAAGGCCCGCATCCCTCGCTGTCGGTGGAGTCGATTGGCCGTGGTTTTGAGGCAACAGACCTGCGGGGAGCTCAGCTGGTGTTTGCCTGCACCGATTCTCCAGAGGTGAATCGTCTGGTTGCTGAGCAGGCCCGCTGTCAGGACGTGCTTTGTTGCCGTGCCGACCAGCCCAAAGATGGTGACTTTTCCCTGCCTGCAGTTTTGGAACGAGGTGATTTGACCGTGGCGATCTCAACCGGTGGGGGGAGTCCGGCGCTGGCGGCAGAATTTCGCGATCGTCTCGCCGAACAGGTCCCTGACAGTTGGGGTTTTTCATTAGCTTTGATCGCTGAAATTCGGCGAAAGTTATTGACGGATAAGATTGATGACAAATATAATCAACAAGTTTTGCGCAGTTTTTGGATTGATCGGCTTTTGCCCCTTGTCGAAAAAAGAAAGGTCAGTGAAATCAATCTGTTATTGATAGAAGTCTTTGGTGATGATTTTTCTCTGGAGCGGTTGCAGGTGCAGCTGCCGGAAGGGATGGTATGAGTATTCTTCCCCTTTTGTTTAATGCGACGCTGCTGATCTATTTCGTTGCGAGTGTGCTCTACCTGGTTGCCATGATCGGAAAACGACCGGATGCCGGCCGGATTGGTCGCTGGGTATTGGTCGCGGGAATCGTGGTGCACGCCGCGAGTTTCGGGGTGCGACACTCCACGGCTGGAGGTACGCCAGTCACGACATTGCATGAATCATTGTCCTTTTTTGCCTGGTGCCTGGTGCTGCTTTTTCTGCTGCTCGATCTGCGCTTTCGCCTTTCGGTGATGGGAGCTTTTGCTGCGCCGGTCGCTTTTTTGTTGATGGTTGGCAGCGCTTTTAGTCCCGATATGGTCGTGCAGCTCAACCCGATGTTGCGCAGTTGGCTGTTTCCGGTTCATATCACCTTTGCTTTTCTTGGTAATGCTGCTTTTGCCCTCTCTTTTGGGGCTGGTGTTATGTACTTGGTGCAGGATCGGATGCTCAAGAGCAAACGCTTCACCGGCGTTTATCAGATGTTGCCATCGCTTGATACTCTCGACAAAGTTAATTACACCTGCCTGAGCGTCGGATTTCCGCTGATGACCTTAGGTATTATCAGCGGTGCAGTTTGGGCGAACACCGTCTGGGGGACTTACTGGAGTTGGGACCCAAAAGAGACCTGGGCGTTGATCACTTGGTTCCTTTACGCTGGCCTGCTGCACGGTCGTATGACTGTCGGTTGGCGGGGGCGGAAGGCTGCCATTTTTGCCATCATCGGATTCATGTTTCTCCTGTTTACATTCCTTGGGGTTAACCTGCTGCTCGGGGGGCAGCATACCTTTGACGCGTTCACTAATCTTTAACGGGAGCTGACAGACAGACCATGAATATTGTTGTAGTGGGACTGAGTCACAAAACGGCTCCAGTCGAAATACGAGAAAAAGTTGCTTTCGCCCCCACCGAGATGGAAGCGCCCTCGCAGCAGCTGATGGCATTGCCGACGATTGCTGAAGGGGTGATTGTTTCTACCTGTAACCGGGTTGAGCTTTATGCTGCCAGTCGTACGCCCGAAGCTGCGATTCGCGAGCTGAGAAAGTTTCTCGCCGATTATCACGATCTGGCATTAGATAAGCTGGACGAACACCTTTACGATTATGAAGGTGAGGGTGCAATTCGTCATGTCTTGCGGGTCGCGTCCAGCCTCGATTCGATGGTCATCGGCGAACCGCAGATTCTCGGTCAGATCAAAACCGCTTACGGGTATGCCAGCGAATTTAAAACCGCCGGGGTGATCCTCAACCGCTTTCTGCACAAAGCATTTTCCGTCGCGAAGCGGGTGCGAACTGAAACCGCCATTGCCAGCAACGCCGTATCAGTCTCTTTTGCCGCAGTTGAACTGGCGCGCAAGATTTTCGATACCCTTGATGACAAGACGGTTATGCTGATCGGCGCTGGTGAAATGTGTGAGCTGGCTGCAAAACATTTTATCAACAACGGGGTGAAAAAGGTTTTTGTGACCAACCGAACTTTTTCCCGCGCAGAAAAATTGGCCGACGAGCTTGATGGTGGGGTGCCGGTCTCTTTCGAAAACTTCCGCGAGCAATTGCACCGGGTTGATATCGTCCTCTCCTCGACCGGCGCCCCCGATTACGTGCTGGAGGCGAAGAAGGTCAAAGAAGTGATCAAGGCGCGGCGTTACAAGCCGATGTTTATGATCGATATCGCTGTGCCGCGTGATATCGATCCACTGGCCAATAAGCTTGATGGTATCTACCTTTACGATGTCGACGATCTGCAGGGCGTGGTGCAAGCCAACCTGAAAGAGCGGGGCAAAGAAGCGGCCAAAGCAGAAAAAATCATCGATGGGGAGATTCAGCAGTTTCAGACCTGGATGTCGACTCTCGAGGTCAAGCCGACCATTGTCGCCTTACGCCGCCAGCTTGATGAGGTGCGTAAGTCTGAGGTGGAAAAAACTCTTGCCAACCTCAAT
>CALZLE010000534.1 GCA_945788205.1 uncultured Desulfuromonadales bacterium | reverse complement strand
GTGGCAACCGCAAGATTGCGCCGAGCAGACTGGCTAGTGCGCGATGGCTGAATAGAATTTGATTGTCGAAAATCAGATGCTGAAGTTTGCCTCGTTCGACAGCCATGACCACGGCGCGATGGCTACCGTTCAGTGGTGTGATAATGCGTTTCTGACCTGATTTCATTACGATACAGTTTCTCAGGCAGGCTCGGACACAGAGTCCGCACCCGAGACAACGCTCTTCGACCAGATTGGCCTGTTTTCGTTTCGGCTGTTGCGGGTCGTTTGCCGAGCCGAGGGTCAGCGCTTCGACGGGACAAATATCAACACATTGGCCGCAGGCATTGCAGTCCTGCAGATTGAGCTGCGGGATATAGTTGCTGGTGTGAACCGGATTGAGATGGGTAAAGCGCCGCGCCGCAATCATTGCTTCGCAGCAACACCCACAGCAGTTGCAGATAAAGTTGACGCTCTCGCGGACATTCTCCCCGAATTGCACCAGATTCTGTTCGTAGGCTTTTTGTAGTAGGTCGAGGCATTCGACCGCATCGATGGCGCGTGCGTGACCATGCTTGGTCAGTGATGCCGCCGTCGTGTTGAAGGTCATACAGATATCCATCTCAGCGTCGCAGGCTTTATCCAGATGCTGCATCTTATGCCGGCAGTAGCACATGCCGACCCCGATATGACTGGCGGTTTTAATCACCTCACTGGCGCGCTCGTAATCGAGAACGTGCACAGCGTTTTCGTTGCTAAGGACCGGTTCGCTGACAAAGGTCCGACCCAGCTGAGTGTCACCGACAGTGAACAGTTCGCGGATGAAATCTTCTTCGATATTCAGGTACTGATAAAACAGTTCGCTGAGTAGTTTTTGGTCGATGTCGCCACGGGTGCGCATCATTGAAAACTCGAAGAATCCAGCCATCGGTGGCGGTAGAATATAGAGAGTTTCGCCATCTTGCTCCATATCAACCAGAATCGCCCGGCTGGCCAGTTCGTCAAGAATTTTGTGGCTGCTGAGCAGATCGAGCTTCCAGATCTGACTGGCTCGTTCCGCGTTGAACGGCAGGATCGGTAATTGCGCGACCAGTTCCGCCTCTTTTTCGCTGAACAGCAAGGCGAGGATTTGGTACAGCAGCCGAGAGGGCGGGGCACCCTGCGGGTAGCGGTTGAGCCGTTCGACGAGCCGGGAGTAGCTTGATTTGAGTGTGTGATGAGCCATGTTGGCACCCTCCTTTGTGACAACATTTTTTTTAATTATTACTGCGATTACGAGCGAGTCAAGAATTTATATTCAGCTGCCCATGTTGCGTCAGAGAGTAAAGCGGTGCGACAATCTAAACTATGAAAGCCAATCGATCTGAAAATTTTGTCAATTCCCTCGACATGCTGTCGTTCGACAATAGTTTTGTTCGCGAACTGCCCGCTGATCCAGATACCAGAAACCGGGTTCGGCAGGTATCGCAGGCCTGCTACTCGTTGGTTCAGCCAACACCGGTTGCGCGGCCGCAGACCGTTGCCTATGCTCGCGAGGTTGCGGAACTGCTCGGACTGTCGAGTGCTGACTGCGAGACTGAACAGTTTGCTCAGGTGTTTGCTGGCAATCAGCTGTTGCCGGGGATGGAGCCGTTTGCCATGTGCTACGGCGGCCACCAGTTTGGGAATTGGGCCGGACAGCTGGGGGATGGGCGGGCGATCAATCTGGGCGAAGTTGTCAATGATCGGAGCCAGCGCTGGATGCTGCAGCTTAAGGGGGCCGGGCCGACGCCTTATTCGCGGCGCGGTGATGGTTTAGCAGTGCTACGTTCATCGGTGCGTGAATTTCTCTGCAGCGAGGCGATGCATCATCTCGGTGTGCCGACCACCCGTGCTTTAAGTTTGGTCCTGACCGGAGAGCAAGTCACCCGTGACATGTTTTACGATGGCCACCCAAAGCTGGAACCGGGGGCGATTGTCTGCCGGGTCGCCCCATCATTTATCCGCTTCGGTAGTTTTCAGGTGCATGGCTGGCGCAACGAAATCGATCTCCTGCGGCAACTGGTCAATTACTGTATCCGCACCGATTTTCCCCATTTGGGTGAGCCGTCAACCGAAGTCTACCTGCAGTGGTTTGCTGAAATCTGCCGCACCACCGCCGAACTGATGGTGCACTGGATGCGGGTCGGTTTTGTCCATGGGGTGATGAATACCGACAACATGTCGATTCTCGGTCAGACCATCGATTATGGTCCCTACGGTTGGCTGGAGGATTACGACCCCCGTTGGACCCCCAACACCACCGATGCGCAGGGGCGTCGCTACAGCTTCGGTCAGCAACCGCAGATCGCGCTGTGGAATCTGGCCCAGTTGGCCAACGCCATTTATCCGTTGATCGAACAGACCGAGCCGCTGCAGCAATCACTGCAATTGTACGGCGATGTGTACCAGCACGACTGGCGACAGATGATGGCCCGGAAGCTTGGTTTCGAGCAGTTCGATCCGGCGAGCGACGAAGAATTGGTCAAAGAACTGGAGCAGGTCCTGATGCTGGTCGAAACCGACATGACGATCTTCTATCGCCAGTTGGCAGCGTTGGATGCAGATGCCGATGCTGCGGATGAGGTTCTTATTGAACCGTTGCACGAAGCTTACTATCAGCCGGAGCAATTGACGCGTGAAAGCAGGGGCCGAATCGGTCGCTGGCTGCGCAACTACCTGGCGCGTGTGCGGCAGGATGGTCTGCCCGATTTGGAACGAGCGGCGCGGATGAACGCCGTCAACCCCAAGTATGTCCTGCGCAACTATCTGGCCCAGTTGGCGATCGATAAGTCGGAAACTGGCGATCACAGTCTGGTCAATGAGCTGCTCGAGGTTCTGCGCAGGCCATACACCGAACAGACGGGAAAAGAACAATACGCCGACAAACGGCCGGAGTGGGCTCGAGACCGGGCCGGGTGTTCGATGCTGTCGTGCAGCTCCTGATTGGAGGTACGCATGAAAAAGCAAAGCAGAAATAGCCGATATCGGGATATGAAAATTGTCTTTCTGTTATTAATTCTGGTCGGCGTCGGGCTGTGGCATTATCAATCCGATTCAAACAGACTGAGCCACTGGTCATGGGAAGATCAGGTCAGAATGGAGGTTGCGATGGCCCATGCGGCAGAAGCTTCTCCCGGAGTTGTGCCGGAGATTGATCGTTCAATTCCACAAACGGAAACGGCCCTTTTTGCCCTCGGCTGATTTTGGGGGTTCGACTCCCGGTTCGGGAGTTTAGCAGGTGTTTACCGTACCACCGTTGGCTATGCAGGTGGGAAAATTGACAAGCCAACCTATCGGTCAATGGCTGATCATACCGAAACAGTGCGGGTGGAATTCAATCCGCAGGAAATCTCTTACCTCGAATTGCTGGACATTTTCTGGGCTGGACACGACCCGGGATACAACAGCTCATACCGTCAATATCGGAATGCAATTTTCTATCTCAACGATCAGCAGCGTAAACAGGCGGAACAATCACGGGATAAGGTTGCCATAGCGCAGGGTGGGGCGGTCCAAACCGACATTGAACCGGTCAGTCAGTTTTACCCCGCAGAGGACTATCATCAGAAATATTATCTGCGTAACGCAAAAGCGCTCTTTTCGGAGCTCAAGGCTGTTTACCCGGATGATAAGCAGCTCGCTGCATCGACAGCTGCTGCTCGGGTTAACGGTTATCTTGGTTGTAACGGAACGGCAGATGAGCTGACCAGAGAGATCGGCCTGTTAGGTTTGTCATACGCGGCCCAGAAACGGTTGGCCGAGCATCTTTCGTCATCTTGCTCCAGCTTTAAAGGGTTTACCTGTCCGGCACCAAGGTAGGGATGTGATGTGTCTAGTGATGCTTTACATGGCTTAAAAAATCTTTGAGTCTTTCCGACTGAGGATTTTTCATCACTTCGCCGGGTTTGCCTTCCTCAACGATTCTGCCGTCATCCATGAAGATCAAACGGTCCCCGACCTGTGCGGCAAAGCCCATTTCGTGAGTCACGACCACCATTGTCATGCCGCTGTCTTTGGCGATACTCTTCATAACATCGAGGACTTCACCGATCATTTCAGGGTCGAGAGCAGACGTTGGCTCGTCAAACAACAGGACTTTGGGATTGACAGCCAAGGCTCTGGCGATGGCAACTCGTTGTTGTTGGCCTCCGGAGAGTTGTCCGGGCAGCTTGTTTTCAAATTCTGCCAAGCCGACTTTGTTAAGCAGATTTTTGGCAATCTCGGCGGCCTTGGACTTATTCATTTTTCTTGCTTTGCGCGGGCCGAAGGCAACGTTTTCGACTGCGGTTAAGTGCGGGAAAAGATTAAACTGCTGAAAGACCATGCCGACTTCCAGGCGGACCTGGCGGATTTTCCCCTTTTCGGACGGAATGCTGATGCTGTTGACGACAACCTCCCCACTCGAGATTAATTCCAAGCAGTTGATACAGCGAATTAACGTTGATTTTCCAGACCCGGATGGACCGATGATGACAACAACTTCACCCTCCTGAATGGAGAGGTCAATATTGTGTAAAACTTCCGTGTTACCAAAGGATTTACACACATTTTTCAATTCGATAATGTTCGACATCTTTTCCGTCCTTCATGAAGGTGCAAACAGATCTAAAAAATCTTCATTTTTCTTTCAATATGTCTCAGGGACATGGCAAGTACGGTTGTCATAATCAGATACATGATGGCAACTGTCAGCCAGATTTCGAGGGCTCTGAAATTACTGGCCATAATTTCTTGGCCTTGCCTGGTCAACTCACCGACTCCGATAACAATAAAAAGCGAAGTGTCCTTGAGGCTGATAATGAATTGATTGCCGAGCGGGGGGATCATTCTGCGAAAGGCGATCGGGCCGATGATGTACATAATCAGCTGGAAACGACTGATACCAAGTGACATCCCGGCTTCCAAAAGGCCTTTATGGACCGAAACGACCGAACCACGGACTATTTCCGCAATATAAGCACCAGCGTTGAAGATAATGGTAATAACGGCAGCGGTGAGGGCTTCGATGCGGAAACGTTCAATGTCGGTCACCGCTTTGACCAGCATGGGAAAAGCGAAATAGAGGAACATCGCCTGAACAATGATCGGAGTTCCACGGATTGTCTCAACATAGCCTGCGGAAATATAACGAATCACGATGCTGATCGGTTTAAAGATTCCGTGTGGTTCTTCGCCGAGAGCTTCCGTTCCGGCGATCCGGCCTAAACCGGCTAAAACTCCGCAAACCATTCCACCGACAATTCCCAGGATGGTGATGATCCAGGTTAATTTAGCGCCTTCCAGCAGAGCAGGAAGGGATTCGACAATGACAGAAAGTTCAAAATCCATAAATTTATACTCGTCCGAAAGGGCTGCCGAAATAGGTCTTCTCAGCGAAGAATCCCTTCCACACACGCCCGTGCAGAAGGGATTCTGAGTGCATAAATTTGTTCAGTAATAAGGTTGTCGCAGGTTAGTTCTTTAAACCAGCGGATTATTCAGGATCGGCATTAAACCATTTTTTGTACAGCTTGGCGTAGCCGCCATCTTCCATCATTTGTAACAAGGCAATGTTGACCTTGTCACGTAGAGCGCTTCCCTGCGGAAAGGCGATTCCGTACTGGGCCGCTTTGACATCAGGACCGACAGCTTTGACTTTGCCGTTCCCGGCAGTTTTGATGTAGTAGAGTACGTTCGGGGTGTCGTGCATTGCGGCATCGGCACCACCAGTGACAACTTCAAGATAGGCTTGATCGATATTCGGGAACTTGACAACTTTCTTTGCGCCGAGAGTTTCAACATACTCAACGGTAGCGGTTCCAAGCTTTACCGCAACGACTTTGCCTTTAAGGTCTGCAGGGGCCTTGATGTCTTTATTGTCGGCTGAAACCATGACTTTCAAACCAGCCCTGAAGTAGGGGTGAGAAAAATCGATTTTCTCCTCACGGGCAGATTTGATGAAAATTGCTGCCAGCGCAACATCGAGATTGCCGGTCGTCAAGCCGGGAATCAGACCATTGAAATCCATCGGCTTTAATTCGTACTCAACACCGATCCGTTTGGCGATCTCTGCCCAGAGATCAATATCAAACCCTGTGTATTTACCATCTTTCCCTTTGTACTCAAAGGGTACGAAAGCGGTGTCCGTGCCGACATACAACTTGTCGGCAAAGGCAGCTCCCGAGGCGAAAATCAATAAGCTCGTAAGAAATATGACAACCAGTTTTTTCATGATGTTTCCTCCCCATTTCGGTTGGTTCTGCAATCATTAAAAGCAGAAATAAATTGAAATCATTGCGAAGTTACGGAACTGGTT
>CALZLE010000533.1 GCA_945788205.1 uncultured Desulfuromonadales bacterium | reverse complement strand
TTTGGAGTGCCTATTCTTCATTAAAATCTAATGGCTATTTTCTGCTTGTCAAATATTTGTAGGCTATTGTATTTGCCGACTGACGATTTGTCCTCTTGAAGCACTATCCCGTTTCCGGTACATTCAGCGGATTGAATTTGTCAGTGATTTTTTGTTGTGAGGTTGAATTATGATTATCGGATTTGCCGGGAAAGCTGCCTCAGGAAAAACGACTGCGGCTCACCATCTGGCCCCTTTGCTAAAAGGGGAGACGCTCATCATTCCGATGGCGATGGTCTTGCGTGATGAGGTCGAAGGTTTTTTACGGGCGATCGGTGCTGAGCAGTATGTGCCGTTGGTTTATGGCGGGCAAGACGATAAGCTGCAAGTCTTTTACGTCGATGAAGAAAAAGCGGTCGCGCAATGTCCACAATGGCGTTCTTTTGTTGCTGATCACGCTGATATTCAGGATCGACCGGGTCAGACGGCCTTGACCGTCCGGCGAATTCTGCAGTGGTGGGGAACTGAGTATCGTCGCGCCCAGGACCCGGATTACTGGACCAAGGCCTGGGAGCGAAAGGCTTCTGCGTACGACCCGGAAAAACTGCACATTCTGGTTGACGATGTGCGCTTTATCAACGAATTGAAAACGTTGCGAAACCTCGATGCCCGCATAATAAAGATCGATCGGCCCGGTTTTGCTGCTGGTGGCGACCACGCCAGTGAAACCTCACTGGATGGCTATCACGATTGGTGTCGGGTGATTCTCAACGACGGAACTCTCGAAGAGTTTAAACGCAAGGTCGAAGATTTAACCGACCTTTAGCTGCCACTGTTTTCTTCGCTCATACCTCTGTGGATCATCTTCCTTATTCCGCATCGATCGACAGTCGAAGCTTTTCCGCCAGAGCTTGTGTCGTGCCGATTCGGTAGCTTTTGTGCGCGATCAGCTTTTCCAACTTCTTGATTCGGTCCTCCGGGTGAGGATGGGAGGCGAGCAGATAGGGGATCTGGTTCCCTGCCGTTTTTGCCATGCGGGAAAAAAAATCTGTACTTCCGCCGACATGTTCATAGCGCTTGTTCAGTAAATCAAGAGCAAAACTGTCCGCCGCAGATTCCTGAGCCTGTGAATAGCGCACCTGAAAAGTCATCAGCGCCTTCGCTGCCAGACTGCTGGCGGCATTTTCTTCTCCGAATAAGAGCGCCGCCGCAACGGTCAGGCCGAGGCCGCGACCGAGACCGCGCAGGTGATCGCGATGGGCGAAATGCCCAAGTTCGTGGGCGAGAATCATCGCCAGTTCATTTTCCGATTCGATCTGTTTCAGCAGGCCGGCAAAGACGACAATACTGCCACCCGGTAAAGCGATCGCGTTGACCTGTTCTGACTCGGAGAGGAACACCCGAAAATCGTAATCGTGCAGGCTTGAATCGATGGAGACATTTTTAAGTAACACTTGCAGCCGCCGTTTAAGAGCGTGATTTTCTTCACCGGGAAACTGCTGCAGTGCTTTTTCCCCAAGCCAGCGCTCAACGGTGACCGGTGTTTTTGTTACCGCCCAGTCGGTGGTAAACCCGAGCAGTACAAAGATCACTCCAGCGACCAGAATCAGTCCGCCGAGCAACCAGAACAGTTCGCTGAGTGGATGTGTTTTGGAGACGTTGACGTTTTCGTCGAGCTGCCTGGGGGTAAATTTCATTTCGGATTCATGACGATCGCGGTTCCGTAAGCGATGGCTTCGACGCTGCCGAGTTGTTTTTTCTGGTTGGCGTTATTGCCGATGGCAGAGGTTTCCAGACGCATGTTGATGATCATCCCAGCGCCACTTTTTTTCGCTTGTTCTTTCATACGTAAAATCGCCTCGCGCCGGGCCCGGTCAACCAGTGACTCGTATGATTTGACCCGTCCACCAAAAATGTTGCGCAGGATCGCCAGCAGCCGTTTGAAATAATCGATCGAGATAACCGCGTTGCCGCTGACCAGAGCTGCCGAGCGCACCCGCCCGTCCGGAAAAGATCCCTCGGCAGTGACCACGGCCATCTTTATCAGTTCCTTTTCTCGTTTTTGGATCGATTTATAGTGGCGTTTTTCTGCCAGAGTTCCGGCGGAGTAGCCGACAACGAGCAGCAGTAGAAACAGGATCAGGTCGAAATTCTGCAGAATGACTTCCATTGCGCGCCTCCTATTCGACCCGAACTGCGGTACCGTAGGCGAACAGCTCGGCCGCACCCTGCGCCACGGAAGAGGTGGCAAAGCGGATGTTGACCACGGCATTGGCGCCCATCTGCCGGGCTTGTTCGGCCATGCGGTTCATTGCTTCCTCGCGGGAGTCCTGCAACAGCTCGGTGTAGCCTTTCAGCTCGCCACCGACCAGGTTTTTCAGACCGGCCATGAAATCGCGTCCGACATGCTTGGCGCGGACCGTACTGCCCTGCACGATGCCGAAATGCTCAACAATCTTTTTCCCTGGAACTGTGTTGACGTTGGTCAGAATCATTTACTTTACTCCTGCTTTCGAGAGGGGAAGGTGACAACAGATTGTGTGAAAGGTCACTATATCGTTTTGCTGTTGTCTTGGATAGTTCTAATTGAGATGGGCCTGTTTGTCAATTGGCAACACTTAAGAATGCTCAGTTAAGCATAATACAGCGTAATTGACTGCATCTTTCAACTGTCTTTGTCAGTCTCTTTCTGCCGCTCACGTGTCTGTCTGCAAGAGTCAAACAAATTGAGATATCACCGTTTTGGGTGTGCGAGTTGCTATGAAAAATTCGGCTGAAAGCATTGTGTGCTGAGTCCCTGGAAATTCAACTGTCCTATTTTTTGATATTTGAATGTTCATGACTCCCTGATCGCGCCTGTCTTGAGGCTGACGAACTTCAAGCGGTTTCCCACCACTCGAAG
>CALZLE010000532.1 GCA_945788205.1 uncultured Desulfuromonadales bacterium | reverse complement strand
TGTGCAGCCGTTGGGCCAGCGCTTCGCAGTGAAAATTACCGACAATCAGGTCGTATCGGTCAGCCAGCTGCTCGGCATCTTCCAGATCGCCAACCAGTACTTTGTCGGCGCGAATCTTCTCCAGCTGCGGCGAATCGACGGTAGAAATCGCCACCGTGACTCTACCGCCCGCTTCATACAGGGACTGGCAGATCCCCGCCAGTTGGTCCGGTTCGGCAACCACAAGAAAGCGGGTCTGGCCGATGGAGAAGTGGCTGTCGATCATCGCGTCCTGCAGCCGTTTGCGCCAACGGACGATCTGTGTCTGCGGTCGTTCGATGCCACTTTGTGCCATCAACAGTTCAACCAGCTGGTCCGATGCTTCCAACCCGCTCAGATGGGGGAAATGTTGATGGGTGATCGCGGGATTTTTCTTTTGCAGAGCGGCGGCACATTTCTCCATCGAATCACCGACGGTCAGTACCAGTGTCGCATCGCCAAGCTGCGTGATTTCTTCGACCGAAATTCCGCCGCTCGATAGCGCTGCCTGTTTATCGCCGAGGTGTCCATCGAGGGAAGTCGATAGGTCCGGCAGAGCGTACGCAGTAAAACCGAATGCTTCGCAGGTCTGCTTGATCTTTTCCACCTCGATCGGCTGCAGGCTGACATGCGGAAGGATGATGATCTTTTTTGCGTCAATGGTTTCACGCGGGTTCACCAGTTGCTCGATGATTGCTTTACAGGCGAGCGCCCAGCCACTCTCTAAGCCGCCCTCGTAATCGGGGGTGTTGACGTAGACCAGCGGATACTCGACTTTGGCCGCAACTCCGCGGATGTCATCCCCCTTGGTTTCCGGAAGGCCCGTGGTATGCAGGCCGATCAGACTCGGTGTGACCTTTTTGGTGATGTTCTTCACCGACTCGACGATGCTGTAATCACCGCCATCAAGTACGGCGATTGCATCGGTGACCGCCGAGGTTTGAATCGCTATCGGCTCGCAAAAATGGCGGGTGTAAAAGACCTTGGTGAAGCTGGTGCAGCCCTGTCCGCCATGCATTAGCGGCATGCAACTGTCGATGCCCAAAAAAGCGAGGGTTGCGCCCATCGGCTGGCTCAGTTTGACCGGGTTGACCTGCAGTGGTTTGTTCGATTTGTTGATTACTTCTCCCATGGTGCCCTCCGTGAAACCAGTTTGAACACCGGGTTTTCCAGTGCATTTTTCAGATCTTCCGCCAGATTCAGCAGACCGTTGTAGCCGCCATAACTCTTTTTCTTTTCCTGATTGACGTCGGCAAAAGCGATCCCTTTTTTGATCGCCGTGTAAAGCGAGCGGCCGCCGGCCAGCAGCAGGTGGGCGCCCTTTTCGTCGATCAGCTTGGCCTGTTCGGCGCCGGGGTTCATCATCAGCACCCCGTCTTCGCCGACGTACTCACGGGCCTTGGCGCGATCCGCTTCGGTTGCTTTTTTCACCGCCGTGGCGACCACGTCGATGCCCAGATCCTGCAGCGCCGAGGCGATCGACCAGGTTTTGTTGCCACCGGTGTTGAGCACCGCTTTTTTGCCGGCGAAGACCTTTTTGTAAGGGATGAGTTTTTCTTCCAGTTTGGCTTCTTCGCGGGCTATCAATTTTTTCGTTCGCTCAATCAGATCGGCGTCACCGAGTGCTTCGGCAATCGCCAGCAGGCCATTGCTGGTATCCCGTTTGCCGTAAAAGGAGAGGGAGATCGATGGGATATTGTACTGCTCGTTCATTTTGCGGGTCAGTGAGATTAGTGACTTGGCGCAGACTATGACGTTCAGCTTGGCGCGGTGAGCGGTGCGGATATCAGCCACCCGGCCATCACCGCTCAATGTCGAAAGAATACGGATGCCGAGTTCGTCCAGCAGATGACTGTACTGCCACATATCGCCGGTGACGTTGTATTCGCCGATCAGGTTGATGTCGAATGGGGTGATTTTCTCCGGCTCTTTGGTGCCGATCAGATTGCGCAACGCTGCTTCGCCACCGAGGCGGCTGCCGAGGTTCTTGCTGCCGACAAAGCCGGGTGCGTGCACCGGAATCATCGGCACGCCATGTTTCTCCTCCGCCTGTTTGCAGATCAGGTCGAGATCGTCGCCGATCATTGCGGTCACGCAGGTTGAGTAGACGAACACCGCCTCTGGGGCGTAATTCTCCATAATGTAGTCGATGGAATCTCGCAGCTTCTGCTCGCCACTGAAAACGACATCGTTGAGGTTGACATCGGTTGTAAAGCCCATCTGCGTAAAGTCGCGGCCTGGCCAACTGGTTTCGGTAGCGCGGGTTTCCCACGAAGTGGCGAGACAGGTCATCGGTCCGTGCACCAGGTGCGCGGCATCGGCGTAGGGGAAGAGAGATATCTGTGCGCCTTCGAAGGCGCAGCCGCCAGTGGTCGCCCCGGGAGTCGGGGCGTTGCAGGCAACTTTCTTGGTTTTATTGTGCTCGCAGGCGCTCTCGTCGAGCAGGTCTTTTATTTTCGGTTTGGCAGACACGATAGTTTCCTTTTTCCAGAGTCATAGTAAATCCATCGCGTCATTGGGAGGGCTGTACAGAAGAGTTACGACTTTGTAGCTCTATTATTGGCAAGAGCAAAAGTCTTGCCAGCTTTCAGAACCGCCAGATTTATAGGTTTATAGCGATGGTGAGCTGAAAGATGGCGCTAAAACTGGGCATTCTGCCTATTTATTGTTCACTTTTGCGTCAGGCACATGGCGGAACCCGCTGTTTATTGCTTCTGGGAATATTGGCATTTCCTTTGCTGTACAACAGGAAGGAAAACCGATCAGCAATGGCGCTGATCAAATATTGGCAACGATGCCCCGGCTTCTGCATGTGAGAAGTGCGGGGCTTTCTATTTGAAAGAGATATTATATGAACCCTCTGGAAAACAAGCAGGTTGTGATTGACGATACCACTCTACGAGACGGTGAACAGACGGCCGGTGTGGTCTTTAGTCTGGAAGAAAAAAAACAGATTGCCCGAATGCTTGATGAAATTGGTGTCGGTGAGCTTGAGTGCGGCATCCCAGCGATGGGCAAGCAGGAACAAGAGTCGATACGCGCATTGGTTGATCTGGGATTGAATGCCCGCTTGATCACCTGGAACCGGGCTGTTGTCGCCGACATTGAAGCCTCGCTGCAGACAGGGGTGCAGGCAGTCGATATTTCGTTGTCGGTCTCCGATCAGCATATTCGGCACAAACTGGGGAAAACCCGAGAATGGGTGAAGGAACAGTTGAAGGTGGCCCTCGGCTTTGCCAAGCGGCACGACCTGTATGTCTCAGTCGGTGGTGAGGATTCCAGCCGCGCCAATCTCGATTTTCTCGTCGAGCTGCTGCAGATTGCCGAAAGTGAAGGGGCGGATCGCTTCCGCTTCTGCGACACCCTCGGAATTCTCGACCCCTTTGCAACCTTTGAAAAGGTCAAATATCTGCATGATCGAACCTCCCTTGATCTGGAAGTCCATACCCATAACGATCTGGGAATGGCGACAGCAAACGCTATTGCCGGGATTCGGGCCGGGGCGCGCTTTGTCAACACGACGGTTAACGGTCTTGGCGAGCGAGCCGGGAATGCCGCCCTGGAAGAAGTGGTGATGGCACTGAAACATGCCTGTGCTGTCGATCCGCAGATCGATACCAGTCGATTCGTCGAGCTGTCCCGCTATGTTGGACAAGCCAGCCAACATCCAGTCTCGGAATGGAAAGCGGTTGTCGGTGAAAAGGTTTTTTCGCATGAGTCGGGCTTGCATGCCGATGGCGTGATTAAAAACCCACTGAACTATGAAGGGTTCGATCCCGCTGAGGTCGGCTTGAAAAGGCACATGGTGTTGGGCAAGCACTCAGGTAGCCACGGGCTAAAGCAGCGGCTCAAACAGTTGAAGGTTGATTTGCATGATGTTGATGTTGATGCCCTGCTTAACCGCGTGCGCAGTGTCTCGCAAAGACAAAAGCGAGCTATCGACGACCGAGAGCTTCTAAACCTCTGTCAGGTGGCATGATAAGTCGATGCAATTTCTAAACTTGACTGAAGACGATTGGCAATTGTTTCTGGCCTGGGCAGAACTGGAGGGATGGCAGATTTCTTTTCAGGAGCGCCGACTTTTCCAGAATCAGTGGCGGCCCTACTTTTTTGCGCTGCACGTCAATAGCACGGTGCAAGGTTTTGTCTCAGCTGTGCCCTACAAAGAGAGCGGCTGGATAGGTAATCTGCTGGTTGGGCCGGAGCGCCGCGGCTTTGGTTTCGGCTCGACTCTGTTCGATTTTGCACTTGATTATTTACACCAAGCCAAACCAAAACGGATATGGCTGACCGCTTCAGAGGAGGGCCAACCAATTTACCAGCGGCGGGGGTTCACAGTCGTCGATCAGGTTGATCGTTGGGTTGCTAAGGGGTTAGGGATAACGGATCTTTCTACGGACCAAGCTGTCACTGATTTAATAGATTACGACTATCAGTGCTGGGGTGAGTCGCGCTCCCCACTGCTCAATGTTTTGAGTGATGACGGAGAAGTATGTCACAGTGGAAAGACCATTGGACTGTTGCAATCAGGAGTTACTTGTTGGCAACTCGGCCCTTGGTTGTCGGCAGGTAAGAACGTTTTTGAAAATCGCCAGCTATTAAACCAAGTTGTAGAAAAAACAGCTTGTGGGAAAGAGTTATTGGTCGATGTACTGGTATCATCCAAAATGGAATTTGCGTTGCGGACTTCCGGGTTTGTAAAAAGAGGCTCTAATCAGTTGATGCTTCTTAGTGATGAACGGGTTGAGTTGAATGGGGTAATAGCTCTGGCCAGCCTTGGAAGTATCGGTTGAATCACTCGAACATCAACACTTAGTTTTTGTGCTTTTCTCCCCATCATGCCCCCATTGAATGTCTTTTGGCTCTAGTTCAGAGTAATTGTTGTTTTTGTTTTACGCAGCATAAGACCCCGTTCAGACCTCTGTCAGATGATTCCATTAATATAGCCCTTGGAAGGGGAAGGGGGATGATATGCATAGATACGCAGCAGTTATGGTAAATGCTTACAGTCAAGTTTCAGGTCGGAGTCTTGAAGGGGCAATCTCTGACCTGGAACTCACAGGGCTCATTGAGTTGGACGAGGTGAGTAATTTGTCAGATAATGAGATTGATCACTTGAGTGACATATTGATGAATCACGAAGCGGTTGCTTCTTTGCGGCAGCGGGTGTCGGATAGGGCCTGAACTACTGCACATCAACCATGATCCTCCTTGGAGCTGCCCTTGTCGGACTGGTGGTTTATCGACATAAAATTACGAAGTAGTTTTTTTGCATGTGCGCCGCAATCTCCTTCCCTTGAGGGAAGGCTTTGTTTTTGAAGGAAAAATATATATCTCACCTCTGGCAGTATTTGCTTGTCAACGGCATTGGGGCAGCGGCACAATTAACAAAAAAGGGCGACCATCGCGGGTCGCCCTTTTCGTAAGAGTTTCTTCTAAAGCGAATGTCTAGTTTTTCGCATGAGCTCTCTTGCTGCCAGCGTTCTTGGCGGCTTTTTTGGTCATGCCCATCAGGTTCATAACGGCTGGCAGAAGTTGCGCAACAACCAACAGAGCGCAGAAGCCGACGAACAGCAGAACCAGAATGCCACTGTTGTAAACTTTAGAGGTGTCAGCAGCTATCGCCGGAACAGACATCAGGATCAGAGACAGAGTAGTGAAAATCGATTTGGCGTTCAGCATGGTTTTCTCCTTGAGTGATATAGTTTTTGGCGCACTAATGTTTGCCTGGTAAGTTCTAAAAGCACAGCTTACAGCTTGATGGATCTCTTCGCGGCCCACCTCTTCAACCGGGGGCA
>CALZLE010000531.1 GCA_945788205.1 uncultured Desulfuromonadales bacterium | reverse complement strand
GCGACCATATTCGACTTTTCCGGTAAAAGTGACCAGACGGGCAATCCCCATCTCTTTGGCACGTCTTTGATATGTTTCCTCAGGATACCCCATCAACAAAAAATGCAGCCGGGTACCCCGCAAGGAAAGAATTTTTATCGCCTCCAGCAAAAGGTCCAGGCCCTGATAAGAAGTCATGGCACCTAGGAAGAGAACGATCTGGCTCCCGTTCGGCAGCCCTAAACGGCTTTTCAACTCTCTGGAGGCGGGTCCGGGGCTGAAATCGGCAACATCGACGCCATCGCATACGGGCGTGACCCGGGAGGGCAATATGTTAAATTCCTTATGCAACATTTCAGCCGTGGGGGTGGAACTCGTAACGATATGATCAGCCGCCAGGTTGATCTGACGCTCGATAATTCGAAACAAACGGTTTAAAGCACTGCCCTGTTTGGCGAAACCGTGGTCCTCAAGCTCCCCGGTAAGACTCCCCTGGCAGTCAAAAACAATCGGTAGCCTTACAAACTTTTTCAACAAGGCCCCGACAAATGCCCCCTCGTGAAGATGAGCATGCAAGATATGGGGAGGAAAGTTTCGCGCAGCCTGGAGGGTTTTAAAAAACAGGAAAACATCAAGATAGAGTTTATGCCATGAAGGCCCCGCAGAGCGTTTCCGATACCAGGGGACATGGGGAATCCGACAAGTCTGGATCTCTCCCATATCGCGCCCCAGATGGTAGGTACAGATGCGGACCTCATGACCGAGGTTTCTAAGAGCCTTCGCTTCTTCAAAGATTCGTACATGACAACCTCGATCCGAAAAATATGGTGTCGGGGCAATCATTAAAATTCTAAGCTTACTCACGGCCTGTTTCCTGAGGGCAAATCATCGGGTGGGCTGTTCCTGCCGAACATAGAGTCAAGCAATCGATAGTATGTCTCCGCCGAAGCATTGCGTTGCCCAGGGGGAATTCTGGAAAGGTATTTTTCCAAGGCACCATAGGCATTTCGGTACTCCTTGCGCGCAAGATGAATCCTGGCCATTTCCCAATGCACCTTGGGAGGCCCGGGCGCCCTTTCCACAAGCAAAGCAGCCTCGGCCAGGATTGCCTCGTCCAGGCGGCGAGCGGGCAATTGGTGCTCCATCAGCCAGCGGCCCTCAACCGCAGCCTTTCTGACAAAGACCACCGAAGATTGATCAGCAAAAACCAGCGCCCAAAAAGCGCTTTTCCTTAATTCCTGCACCATTGGGTATTGTACCCCGTCAATAAAGGAAAGGGGCTCGGTGACTACAGTGTTGACCTGATAGCGGTCCAACAACTGTTGCCAGCCAGCGCGGGCATAGGTGATGTCATTACCTGCCCGGTTCAGCTCTTCCGACCCCTGCCTGCCATCCCAGAAAACCCGATAGTCGGGGTACAGCTTCCACATGAGATAGCCACCGGATACATAGCTGTTAAAAAGGTTGGCCGGCAATTGCTGCTCAAGAATAAAGTCGACTGCGGCATCGGGGTAGCGCCACTCCAAAAGCCCAGGATTAAATGCCCCTTTCACCTTGTACAAGGAGTGGCCAAAATAAAAGGTTGCAATCACCGCCAAGAACAGGGCCAAAGTCTTTAAAACAGTTCGATTTCCCGCTGTTACCTTTGCAACAAGCGGCATCGTCATACCGTCAATATAGACAGGGACCAAGGCCGTTACCGCAACCATGAAAAAGGTGGTATGACGCAAAAGCTTTGTCCCCATAAAAGCCAACCCGGCCAACAGGAGAGCATCGGTTAATGTCACACGTCGCCACGCAATTGCCAGGCACAGGGCCGTACCGCCCATGATATAGAAATAGTTGGGAAACTCCTTAAATGTGGTAACGCGCCAGTCGATATTCTCGGCAAACAAAGACTGGCCGCCGAGCGAAGCTGAACCTGCCAGGGTCTTCAGCAACATTAAACCGTAAGGGGTGATACAAGCAGCAACAGTGATCATCAAAAGGACCCATCCGAGCCGCTTCAAATCCTTTGGCCAAAAGTCTTTTTGCAAAAAGCTCCTGCCTGCTCTCCCCACCATATATGCGACCACCAGTGGAAAAGCCAGAATGGCACCGGCGTGCAAATTGCCCCAGATAATCATTAATGGTCCAAGCAGGTAAATCTTCCGCCCTCTGGAAATTCGATCCCATTCTAAAAGCCAAAGAAACAGAGCAAAAAAGAAAAAACTCCACAACTGGGGTCGATCTTCCCATGCCCAGTAGGCCTGCAGAAACACAGGAAACAATACAATCAAAATTGCCGACCAGGAACTGTCGCGAAGCCTGGCAACTCGCACCAGAAAAAAGCCTGTCCCTGCCACCAGAAGGCCCTTAAGCAAGCTGAGCCCTTCGAATCCCATCAAGCAGTATGTGAGATAATAGACAATGTCATGCAACCAACAATGCTCATGCCGGGGGGCATCGGCAGCCAGGGAAAATATATTCTGGTAGATAAAGGATTGCGTGTCCAGGATGTACTTGCCAGATTGCAGCTGCCAGAAAACATCAAATGACTGGACTTTTGACGTTGCAAAGCCAAACAGCATAAAAATGGCTAGACAGGTACATAATTTTGCCACCCATGATATCCGGCCGCCCCCCCCTTCGGAACACTTTTTTTCAATATGGTCAAAGACTCTCAATGCGATTTCGCCGCCCTTTGCTTATCCTGCAAAGCCAGCACTCTGTAGTACGTTTCTGCCTCTGGGTCCCACTGCGACCTCGGGGTCATAGCCATATATGTTTTTAACGATGCAGCGGCTTCACCATAGGCCCTGCGCTTTAATTGAACCCTGGCAATCTCCCAAAAAGCCCTTCTTCTCAAGGGGCTGGTCTGGGAGATCAGCGTTGCGGCGGAGAGAACAGTATCGTCAAGGCGCTGGTCCGGCAACATGTTCTCCCTCAACCAGTCACTTGAAACCGCTGCATTTCGAACAAAGACCATACAGGACTCTCCTGCGGAGACCAAACTCCACCGGGGAGATTGCTGGAGTTTGGTCACCAGAGGAAACCGTCCACCATCAGCCTGGGAACAGGCCTCGGTGATAACCGTGTTCACCCCAAATCGGGCCAAAACTTGCTGCCAGCCGGGCTGACCTGCACGCACTAAGAGGCCCAGGCGAAACATTTCCTCAGAGCCCTGACGACCATCCCAGAACACCCTGTACTCAGGGTACAATGACCACATCAGGTAGCCTCCGACTCCATAACTGTTGAAGATATTGCCGGGCAGCTTGTGGTCCTTGACAAACGCGGCCTCTTGAACCGGATAATGCCATTGCCTTAAACCCGGATTAAAAAACCCGTAATCGCCATAGGTGGCCTGGGCAAAAAACACCGCGACAAAAATTGCCGCTCCCAAAGAAGCCAATCTCAGAAAACTGCGAACCTTGAAAGGCACGAGGCGGGTCACCAGTTTCGCTAAGCCCTGATCGCCATAGGCCGGTAAAAAGGCAGCGATGGCAAAAAAGAAAAAGGGTGTATGACGCTCAAGGCTGACCCCCATGTATGCCAGCCCCCCCAGCAAAAAAACATCACTAAAGGTCAGCCGTCGTGCCCCGATAAGCATGAGCAGCACTGCGCAGCCCATAGCGTAAAAATAGTTAGGGTATCCCTTGAAGGAGGTGGGTAACCAATCAATATTGTAAAGATGGAGGATCCCAGCCGAGGCCGAGCCCCAACTCGGTGCGGCAAAAAGCATCTTCAGGGTTATCGCGCCGTATGGCGTTATTAAGACAGCGAGGGGAAGAAGACAACCGACCGATACTAACTGCTTGAAAGGGCCAGAGCGAAAGTTTGCCCGGTTAAAAAGAAACGTTGAAACTGCCCCAGCCAGGTAGACCAGCATAAGAGGAAAAATCAGAATGGAACCGGCATGCAAATTTGACCAAACAACGACCAGAGGCAAAAGGAGAAACAGGCCCTTGCTTGCAGACAAACGATGCTTCTCAAGGATCAATAAACACAGCGCAAACCCAAGAAATGTCCAGAGCTGAGGCCGCTCCTTCCATGCCCAAAAGGTCATTAGAATTGGTGCGGGGGCAAGTAGGGCGATGGACAACCAGGAACTGTTTCTGGTTCGCGCAATAAGAAGCAAAATGAAAGAAGCAGCACCGACCAAAAGGCCTTTCAGAAGACTAACCCCCCCATAACCCAACAACTTATAGGCTCCAAAGAAAAGGATGTCATGAAGCCAGCAGTGCTCAAAACGAAACGCCTCCGATGCCAGAGAGAAGGTGTCCTGATAGAGAAATTCACGGGTTTCAAGAATATGCTTTCCGGATTGGAGCTGCCAGAAGATGTCGAAAGAGTGCACCTGAGAAGTCGCCAAGCCAAACAAGGCGAGAGGCAAAACCCAGAGTACGATTTTTTCAATTCGATCCATAAATCTGTTTCTTCAGTCTAAGATAAGGTTTTCTGCCCTGAGAAATTCAGGGTCTCCCGGACCGTATAAACTGGCTTACCCTGGGTTTCGTGATACGTCCTGGTAACCAGCTCCCCCAGCAACCCAAGGACCACAAACTGAACCCCGGAAAATAGTAAAAAAGCTGTTAAGATCGTCAGGGGGTTGCGATTCATACTCAGACCTTCAAAGAGCTTCATATATAACGTGGTAATTCCTGTAATCCCTGAAAGCAACACCGTCACCGCAGCCCATTTGCCAAAAAGTTGTAAAGGACGAGTCGCATATTTGAGCAAGAACTTCACGGTTATGAGGTCCAAAATAACCCTAAGGGTTCTATCCATCCCGTATTTGCTGGTTCCAGCTTGTCTGGGACGATGATTAACCGGCAATTCTGTAACCCGCGCCCCAACCTGGCTCGCCAAAGCCGGGACAAACCTGTGCAACTCGCCATATAGATTGACCTCGGCAAGAATTTCCCTGCGGTAAGCTTTGAGCGTACATCCATAGTCATGGAGAGGAACATCTGTCATTCTTGAAATTAGGGCGTTGGCGAGAACAGAGGGCAAACGACGGGAAAGCAACTTGTCCTGCCGGTCTTTACGCCACCCAGAGACAACATCATAACCCTCGTCCAGTTTTTCAACAAGTCGGGGTATGTCCCTCGGGTCGTTCTGAAGATCCCCATCCATCGGTATGATAATGGCGCCGCCTGCTGAATCAAACCCCGCCGCCATGGCAGCAGTTTGACCGAAATTTCTACGAAAACGTATAACCTTGACCCAATCGAGCTTTGCAGCCAGCTCATTCAACAACTCAAATGACTCGTCGGTACTACCGTCATCAACAAATATAACCTCGTAATTCAGAGACATATTAGCCAAGGAGAGTTGTATATCCTTAATAAAGGGATCAATATTCTCTGCCTCATTGAAGACAGGTACGACAACAGACAAATCCATATTTTTCCTATCTAATACAGTCTATAGCAACAAGAGGTTGCAAGGCCGGCAAAGATCAACCACCAAACAAAAGGGCTCTGGGGCAAATATAGCCCGACCAAAACAAGAGAGGGACAACCGGAAGAAGGCTCCCCAAAAGCCAGTTTAGCCCTCAGGAATTCGATCTCCCCCCAATCATCCCCTGATTCCACCCTCGATAACATCCGAAGGCCCTATGTCTAAAAAACCTTCTTTACCCTGGCTTCCCATCGTTGCTCTGTAATGTCAGACACCTCATCGCTCGCCAAAAGGGTGCCATAGCCATACTCGAGACTCAGGGTAAGCTTATTAAAGTTTATGGCTGCCGACAGTAGCCCTGCGACATCTTCCCGGTCAAACTCGTCACTATCCCGATAGCGGAATTTCGCAGCCAAAAAGGCCAACCTTGAAGGAAAGTAAGTCCCTGTGAGGGTGAACTCCGTATTCCTGAAACTGGCTCCTTTTCCCCAATACCGTTCATACCGGAGTTCCTCCTCCAGTTGGACAAGTTTGCGTACTATGGCCCCCGTCGAATAAATGTTGTACCTGAAATCCTGGCGAAGACTGGCGCGAGTTTGATTGCCACCATCGCCATCACGCCAATCATAGTCAACCATCAAACTTGCTTCCCAGATTCTGCTGGGCGAATAACGCAGAGAGCTGGAATGAAGAAAAGTCGTTTGAATTGCCCCAATGGAATCTCCCGACAAAGAGTTGTCATCGCTCCCTAGCCCGTTTGTGGAGGTCTGGTTATCACCATAGATCAGTTCATTACGAGTGGAAACCAAAAAATTCGACCCATCATAGCGCATGCTGAGTCGCAAAATTAACTGGTCTATGGTCTCTTCTTCGGTATTCAAAATATCGTACAACACCTCTGCCCGACTGTTGAGTCGAAAACGCGACAAGTGTTCACCAAACCAAGTACTGGTTGAACGAAAAACGTTTCCTTCCCTGGTCTCGTTTCCGCTCCGGGAGGCAACAAGGCTCTCATCTCCCAAGGGGGTAATGTGATTGGCAACGTCCCTGTCGATAGTCCCTGTGCCATAGAGGAGTCTTTGTTCTATTCCGCTGCGCACACTGCTCGAGAGCTTTGTTTCCCCGCGAGTAATGACGGTGCTTTCCCAATAATCGACATCCGTTCCTTCAATGCTGGTTCCGCCAAACTGCGCAAGGGAAAAGCCGCCAAAAAGATCGTAGGCAGAGCGGTAAGCTTTATTGGTATAAACCTCAGTGCCAAGCTTTACCGCATGCCCCTCACCCCGGTCCCCCTGCTTCAACTCCATGGCGAGTTCTGGCTTCAGTATCACCCGGGAGCGCCTGAAGGTCTCAATCTGGGCAGAGGAAAAGAGGCTATCCTCATCTTCTTGTCTGCCAACAATGAACTGATTGTCGCTATCCTTTGACCCCACAAAACGAAACCGCCATGCGGTATTTCGATTGGGCTCGCCACTGGCATAAAAAGGAACCTCTATTTCCTTTTGAAGGCGCTCGCCGTTAGTGATTCTATGAAAGTTCGTGAAGGTGCCAGCTTTCCAGTTCCGCTGTTTTGCCGTCGAAAACAGATTAAGGTGATAAGCGCGATCTGCAGGATCATCGGCATTCACCCGCTGGGAGGTGGTATACATGGCATCGACCGAAACCTTGATCCAGTTAGTAAAATTGATCCACTTCCTTTGAAGGGTATGATCAACAGTCCCTAGGAGATAGGTCTTCTCAAGAAAGTCCTGGTTTGGATTCAGGAAGTCATCATAATCGCTATACCGGTAGTGAAACCAGTTATCTTTTTTGTTAAGTGACACAAAGGCAAGATTGCGTTGCCGACTGTGTTGAGGGGTCAGTCCGTTCAAATCCCTGATATAGTCTTCCTGATAATCGATCAGAAGACGGGGAAATTGGGACAACATCTCCCGATAACGGCCCATGTAACTGCCGTTTCGAATTCCAACCATCAATGTGGCCCCGGTGCGAATCCGCTGGCCATTGTACATGTCAACGGGCACACCAACATCGAGCAGTGAGCTGGAACCTGAGAAATTCCCCAGAGCGCTTGAAAATGTATTGGAATTAAAAAGAATTGAGGTATTGTCGTAGGAAAAGAGGTGCAACCGAAAGGGCAAACCACCCGGAGCGATAAGGACCTCCCCGCGGTAAAGAAACTTAGAAGCGTCAACGTCAAAATCTTCATCGTTGATTTCGCTTTTCAGGGAGGCCCATTCGCCCCCCAAACCTAGATTGTACCTACCGCCGCGCCCGCCATTTATCTGGCCCTTTTTGTTAAAATACAGGGAATAGCGTTGAGTAAAATAGGATGCATCGGTAACCTTCTGCCCATCCTCCTCCACTTCATACTGCCCGTAACTCCATGAAG
The DNA here is from genome assembly GCA_945788205.1 of uncultured Desulfuromonadales bacterium. Taxonomy (GTDB): domain Bacteria; phylum Desulfobacterota; class Desulfuromonadia; order Desulfuromonadales; family Geopsychrobacteraceae; genus Malonomonas. The sequence continues at coordinate 3,238 of CALZLE010000531.1, read as the reverse complement.
CCCCTCCCGAAACACCCTGAGCCCCCGCATTAGGGACAACCCAAAGCACTCCTGCAAAGAGAACTGCAAGAATGAGATAGATTGATATTTTTTTGGTAGAAATTCTCATTTCACCATAACTCAATGGGCTGTTGTTTACAGGGTCGAATGGTTATTCTGCAAAATATGTACCCCTTGCAAAGACATCTCCGCCTCAATCAATCTGGGCCGCCTGATCGAGCGTCTTTCAACCAGGTCAGCCATATCACCAAAGACCTCGCTGTATAACAAGGACAGTCCTCACCCCCTGCCTAGTGAAGCTTTCCCCATGACCGAATCAATTGTCATGCGAATTTACAAAAAAAGGGCGGGGAGGCCCCCGCCCTGTTTGTCGCAGGCGATCAAGGCTTACTTATCATGGCAGGCCAGACAAAGCGTAGAAGCGCTATTGGTGGTCAGCAGGAAAGGAGCATTGGTATTGTTGTGCACATCATGGCAAGAAGAGCACCACATGGTATTTGCCCCCACACCTGAGGTGCTGTAGAAAGCACTTGCCACCGAAGAGACAGTAATCGAACCGATGGCCTTGATTTCTGCATCGTTCGTGGCAGCGTTTACGTAGTTAAATCCGATTGGGTGGTCATCCTTCAGGCTTGTGCCAAGATTGGCGTTGGCGTTGGTGATATCGTTAAAAGCAGCACCACCATTATAGGCGCCGCCACTATTGGGCGGGTTGTTCAGGCCTTTATCCAGCGATAAACCATCGTGACAGGAAAGACAAAGCGGTGCGTCGGTCTTGTTCACATCGGCCAGGGCAATGACCTGCTCCAAATCAACCCCAGTGTAAACACTGGTTGCGGCTGTTGTAGTGCGGTTCCACAGGGGAGCAAACCCCTTGGCACCGGCGGAGTGAGGGGTGTGACAGTAAACGCAGATCTGGTCATTGCCACCCCTGATCGTCTGCCCGCCCCCGCTTGAAAGGTCGTGCGCGGTGGCCTTGATGCTTGTACTGCCCAGGGCCGGAGCAGCCAACAGAGCAAAACCTGCCATCATTACAATAATCCTCTTCATCTCCCTACCTCCTTCAATAATGTTGGGGCCTTCATCGGCCACCGTTTCTATAGTTTTCCGCAACTCCCATGCTGCAGACATCCAGTATTTCCCTTCTGCATTCATAACATCAGCAAATTAAATGCCAACACCAAATCTGATGAAATTTCAAAGACATACACTTATGAAAACCATCGAACAAGTGATATCACCTAACAACTTCAGTCAATTGCCACATGTCAGCCACCAATCTTAACGCTTACGATTTATTTGCCTGATAAGTTCAATGTCCGATTCGGAAATAGGCCTTTTTTCCAGGTACTCCTTGTTTAGATACTGCCAAACCGTAAACCGTTGATTTAAGTGATCAGCAATGTATATCCGATCCTTATTATCGATATGGATTGCAATCGGCATGGAAAAACCTATCTTGTGTGTCGTACGTACCGTATCGCCAACAACCAGCAACAATTCGCCTTCCTGACTGAAAATCCGGAAATTTGGCCTTCTGGAATCGAGGACATAAAGATGCCCCTCGCTGTCAAAGGCAAGATCTTTGGGAGTCTCAAACTCGTTGACTCGATCGCCCCGCTCCCCGAACGCCTTGATAAATTTACCGTCAGCACTAAAGACCTGTATCCTCGCATTGAACATATCGGCAACAAAGATCCGGTCATCCTTATTTATCGCAAGACCTTGCGGCGCAAAAAATTCCCCTTCACTGTTGCCCTTTTGGCCAAATGAGAACATGAATGCTCCATCCATACCGAAGACACTGATCCGGTGCCCCAGGACATCAGAAACATAGACCCGACCAAGTTTTTCATTTATGGCAAGATAAACTGGTTTTTCGAGATACTCCTTGTCGGAGATCGAAAACAGCGGCGTTCCATCAGTTTTAAACACAAGAACCTGGCCCGAAGGTCCATCCGCAATGAACAGACGCCCCTGGCTGTCCATTGCAATTCCCCCGGGGCGCTGAAATGCTCCATACTTGACCAGATCGTCTATCATGCGAGAATTGAGATCATAAATTTTGACCCCCTTCTCCATCGCATCAGAAATAAAGATGCGCCCGTTGCCATCGGAAGCGATCCCGCTGGGTCCTTTAAACTTGGTAAGAGATTGCCCTCCAGTCAAAGCCTCCATAGACTGTTCCATTTTGGTCTTTTTGAAATCGGCTTCCGACCCGAAGGTTCCTATCCACTCGAGCCTGGGAGTAGACGGAGGGGGCGGCCACAGAACCCTCGGCTGTAATTGAGGCGATGAACACCCGGACAGCATGAGGATAATAAACAGCCCCCACAAGGCGAAGACATTTGCATTCTTAAGCATGATCAATTCTCCATAGCGTTAAATCTGGCCAATCTGGTATGTTTTGGGTTCACAGAGCACCAACAACCTTCTCCCCAACAAACCCTGCCCACAGAGGAAAATGTCTTGGCCGGGTCATTTGGCGGTAGTGCAAAAAATGAACCTCATTTTTTATGACAAAGTTGGCAGAGAGCAAATCTTGATGAGATTCCCCTCTGAAAATAAAAACTCGAATTTCCACCGTGGGGGTCATGGCAACTGATGCAGGAAAAGACATCCCCCGGATTACTGGGGTTCTCGCCTCCCTCAAGCGGATGACTCTGCCCATTCACTCCTCGAATGACATGCACAGCTTCGCTCACTGCATCATGACACCCCAGGCACAACTCATTGACTGGCGCAACCAATTGCCCAAAGGTGGCACTGGCATGGGAGTCATGACACACAGAACAAAGCCCGGCCTCGATGGGGCCATGGACGAATTTACGGGCCTTGAATTCCTCGACCTTATCCAGGTGGCATTCGTTGCACAGCGCAGCTTCTTCGACCCGCGGTTGATATTTATTGGGCTTGCTGTCTACCTGATGACAGTAGACACATTGAAAAACCCCGGCAGGGCCATGCACATAGGCCTCGTTTAGCATCCGCCCATGGCACGACCCGCAGGGGTTGGCATCGGCGCTGACCATGGTGATTTCCTTGGCATCAGGAGTCATGTTGTGACAACCGCTGCAGTGGGCCTCTTTTTCCGCAAGGTGCATGACGAAAGGGCGGTAGCCCTTGCCGGGAACCGCCTGGTACGAGGCGAGATAGTAGACATCGGCCTCGGCGCTTGCCACCTTCTTGCCTTTGACGTAACCATCGACCTTAATCAGGTTACGCCCTGGATCGAATT
>CALZLE010000530.1 GCA_945788205.1 uncultured Desulfuromonadales bacterium | reverse complement strand
CTTCACCGCCACCGATTCCTTCACCGCCACCGATTCCTTCACCGCCGCCGTTTCCTTCACCGCCGCCGTTTCCACCACCGCCACCGTTTCCATCACCGCCACCGTTTCCACCACCGTCGCCGTTTCCATCACCGCCACCGTTTCCACCACCGTCGCCGTTTCCACCACCGTCGCCGTTTCCACCACCGCCGCCGTTTCCACCACCGCCGCCGTTTCCACCACCGCCGCCGTTTCCACCACCAGCGTTAGCGGTCTGCAACGAGAATAGACTCTTCGACAAATCGATGCTGACAGGACTCAGAACAAACAGCAATAACAGTGACCAGACGAGCCAACTTTTCTTTAAAACGCTTTTCATTTCGATCCTCCTTTTGATCGTTAACGGTCTAGGCTCAATGCCTATGTCCTATCAAACGAAACACCGGAGCATCGGTTGACAACAGAACAACTATTATCGCGCTCTTTTTCGCAGAAACAGAACCAGCGCTCCATCTCCACCATACTGTTTAGGAGCTCGGCTCCACTCTGCGACCCACTTACGTCCCTCGGCAGCTAAATAACGTTCCGCCTCTTTGCGCAGGACCGGTTCGCCATCGACAGAATGCAGCCCGCGCCCCGTAATAACCAACAGCGTCTGCCATCCCTGTCGCTCTGCATCCTGTAAAAAAAAGCCCAGCTTTTCCGCAACATCAGTGCGCATCAAACCATGCAGATCCAAGTTCGCCTCTGGACTCAATTTGCCCTGCTTGAGTTGCTTCATCCGGCCAGCAGAAGCTACCGGAGTGCCATCTTCTTCGGGCAACTTGTCGCTGAAATTAACCTGCAACTCGCCCATCGCTCGAAGAAACTGCTCCTCTTCACTTTGGCCAGCAGCCTGAGGAATAGGTTCTGGTGTCGACATTTCTTCCCGGGGAGCAAGGTCACCATAATCAGGCGGATTAATCCGTTCAACACCAAGCTGCGTCATTTCATCGGCAAAGGAAATGTAAGTTTCTTGCTTCTCTTCATCAGAAGATGAACTTTTCTGTGCCTTCTCCACCTCTTCACCGGAAACAGCAAACCCCTTCAGGTTGCTGAAGGGGCTGCGGTTAAATTCCTGTTTTTTCGACTTGGTGGGCTTTTTTTTCTTTGCCATCTTTGCCTCTATTTAAAGCTCGATTAGCGGATCACCTGCTTGCGGCGGCCGGTCATGGCTTTGGTCTGTTTCTTGATCAGGGCTCCCTGCTTTTCAAGATGAAACTGAAACCAGGTATCACCGAAGCCCTTCATCTTCATCTTTTTCCCCGCCTTCAGCAGCTCGATATTTTCCAGCAACCGATCATCATTGGCCGTTTTCTTCAAACCTTTTTCCATAATCGCGATCCCCTTCTGCCGATCCCCCGATTTATCGAGACAATAGGCATAAAGCGCGTAAACCATCGGCTCTTTTGGCGTTCCGGAAACAGCTTTGTCAAAGGTCGAAACCATCTGGCTGGTCTTATTTTTTTTCATGTAGGTGATAGCGAGCATCGCGGTACTGACCCAATTACGGATAAAACCTTTTTCCAGATAAGGGGTCGCTTCGCTAAAATCGCGCTTCATGTAAAGAATGCTGCCGATCTGGGAATAAATCTGCTGCTTGACGTAAACCTGCCAAGGCCCATATTTGAGACCTTCTTTGAGGGAGGCGACCGCCTTTTCCGCGCGGTTTGCCATCACATCCTGCTGTGCACTCATCATCACAGCCTCAACCTTTTTCATCACCACCCGAACAATCAGGATAAAGGGCAGGAAAAACCCAACGATCGCGACAGCGACAATGATCGGCATACTATCAGTCACAAAATTCGACATCAGCGCCGCAGTCAAAGCCGACAGGGCGAGAGAAATCATAATATTAAGCATGTCATAAATTCCTTTTTCAGACAGTTTGATTGTGCAAACCAGATGTCGGTCCGACAGTTTACCGGCAACACATTTCGGCGCTGAACTTTAGCAATCCGCGCCGAAAATGTCAAAGCAAACTCGCCCCGTTCAGCGCGGTAAATGTGAGTGTTCAACCAGCCGATCAATCCCTAATTCGGAAAGTTTTTCCGGCAGCTGAGCAATGGTTAAAAACTGACTATTTCCGGCTTGCAACAGAGAATGCGAAGTCTGATTGGTGCTCAAACGGAAGGACTCACCACAGGTGACAGCGCAACGAGCTCCGCTCTTATCATCATGGAAGGGACAATTACGACTCGATGTGACCATCGCATAAGGTGTGTTCAGGCTGCCGCGCAATTCTTTTGGCAGAGGGGCCACCCCTTGCAGCAGATTATCCAGCTCAACCCGCACAATCCCCTCTTCCTGCAACAATTTAACCGCTTCACGGCTATACCAGCTGCCCTGCTGAAAGTAATCGAGTGCCTCATCGCTCAACTCGAGATCTTCAATCCGTGGACCACGTTTCTGCCCGGATAAGGCCCGACCGAGAACGACTTCGACCTGCGGCAACAGATCGCGCACCAGCTGTAAAGTGCCAAAATCGGAGATGACAACTTCATCACCTGATTGAAGTAGCGGGTTGAGGTCAGAAAAGAGGCTGGAAAGTTCTGAGAGAGTTTCTTCACGCAGAATCGGTGTCAACAGACTAAAAGACCAGCCTGCGTTACGCGCAGCAGCGAGAGCAGCCTCGACCTGCTGCTGTGGCGGAAACGCCCAACTGCAAAACTCAGCACCAAAATACAGTCGCTGGTAACCTTGCGGCAGCGAACCCTCCCAGCGGGACAGGCACAAGGCACGCTCAACAGCCATCGGTCAGCCTTGCTGAGAGGCTGGCACCATCAGCGTCAGTTTTTGGCCGATACGCAGGGTTTGATTGCGGGACAGATCATTCCACAGGCGGATCATATCGAGCTCGACATCAAACTGCCGGCCGATCTTCCAGAGGCTGTCACCAGCGCGGACCTGGTAAACGACCTTTTTCGCAGGCCCAATCTTTTTCGCCACCCGAGTTTTTCCTGGTCTGGAGACAGCTAACTTCTGACCGGGGCGCAGATGATTGCTCCAACCGAGCCGGTTCCAAACCCGTAACTGCTTTTCCGTAACACTAAAGCGCTTGGCAATTTTCCAGAGGCTGTCTCCAGAACGTACAGTATACGATTTGCGATAGCTGCGCTGGTAATTGTCGGCCATAGAATCGACCGGCAGGCTGGTGAAGTTTTCCTGCAGTGGCAGAATCAAGTTGCTGCCAATCCGCAGAGCGCGCGGGTTCTTGATATTGTTCAGAGTGATAATATCATCAATCTGAATCCGGTATTTTCTCGCCAGCTTACCAAGCGTATCGCCCGACTGAAGCTGGTGCCGGTGATAGCGAGCGCGTTTATCTTTCGGCAGTTCCGCGTACAAACGCTCGAACTGCTGCTTTGTCCCCGCCGGTACTTTCAGTTGATAGTCGGTCACTCCGGGTGGTGTGCTCCAACGCTTCAAGGCGGGATTGAAGGCTTTAATCGTCGCGTAATCAACATCACAAAAACGCGCAACAACTTCGAGGTCGGTGCTGCTCGGCAAACTTACGGTTTCGTAGACGAGCGGCTCTTCCATCTTCAGCTCTGAAAAACCGTTGCCGTCAAGATCTTTCACAACCATCAGCGACGCGATCAGCTTCGGCAGGTAGTTCTTGGTTTCTTCGCGCAGAACCTTGCCATCAACCAACGCCCAGAAGTCACGGCTGCCGCTCTTTCTAACCGCTTTACGCACCGTGCCGCCACCGGCATTGTAGGCGGCCACCGCCAGATACCAATCACCGTCAAAGCGCTTATTCAAGTATTTCAGGTGTTGTGCCGCAGCACGGGTCGCTTTTTCGATATCGCAGCGTTCATCTTGCCACCAGTCATTCTTCATATCGTACAGCTTGGCGGTACTTTCGATAAACTGCCAAGGGCCGGCAGCGTGCGCCCAGCTGTAAGCCCGGACATTGAACCCGGACTCAATCATCGCCAGATAAGCGAGATCCCGCGGGACGCCCTCAGCGACAAAAACTTCCTGAATCATCGGAATGTAGCGCCCGGCCCGCTCCAGCCAGCGACCGAAGTTTCTGCGGCCATTCCCGGTGAAATGCTTAAAAAGCTTATCGACCCGAGGATGGCTACTCAGTTCAAAATCCCCCCAGTAGGGAAGTTTGGGAACACTCTGAGTCTCTTCAACCACCGGGGCCGGTGGCTCAAGTGCTGACGCTAAAAGCGCCTGACTGACCTCAGCAGGAATCGGGACAACTGTATCTTCCGTGCCAACCAGAGCTGGTTCGTTCACATCAATTTGTGGTGGCAACTGCGCCTGCTGCTGCGAGTGATAAAAACACCCACCGAGAACGCCAACCAGCAGCAAGGCAACAAAACTTTTCAACATACAAACTCCAACAACATTTATTTTACAAGCAGATAGTGCATTTATTCGCCGCAGGCAGACTAATGTAAACTGTCGACTGCTGTCAAGCAGACCCATTTTCATGAAAATCCTCTTCCGGCCAGAAACGACGCTGCATTTCATCCAGCAGCGGTTTAAAACTACTGCGATCGAACGCAGAGAGCGGGATCGCATCGTATCGGCGACAGAGGTGTGGCACATCCGCAGGGTCAACCTGATCAACTTTATTGAAGACCAATAACCGCTGTCGCGTCCCTAAATCGAGATCTGAAAGAATCTTATCGACCGATTCGATCTGTTCCTTAAATCTTGGATTGGATAAATCGACCAAATGCAATAAAAGGTCGGCATCTTCCAACTCTTCGAGGGTCGCTTTAAAGGCCCCCATCAGACTTTTCGGCAGGTCGCGGATAAAACCAACGGTGTCGGTGATAATGACTTCACGATCGAGGGGAAAACGCAGCCGTCGGGTCGAGGTGTCGAGGGTGGCGAACAACAGGTTCTCAGTGAAAACTTCACTCTGGGTCATGGCGTTGAGCAGCGTCGACTTACCAGCGTTGGTGTAACCGACAATCGAAATGATCGGCACTCCGGCGCGGACCCGCTTCTGACGCCGCTGCAATCGTCCGCGCCCAAGACTGTCGAGCTGTTTTTCCAGCCGGCGGATTTTGTCGCGGATGCGGCGTCGATCGATCTCCAGCTTGGTTTCACCGGGGCCCCGACCACCGATGCCACCCATCAATCGGGACATCGCGGTACCCTTGCCGGTCAGAAACGGCAGGATGTATTTGAGCTGCGCCAACTCCACCTGCACCTTGCCGTCACGCGACTGGGCGCGGTTGGCGAAGATATCGAGAATCAACTGGGTGCGGTCGATAACTTTGATTTCGGTCACTTCGGTGATCGAGCGAACCTGATTCGGTGTCAGGTCCTGATCGAAAACCAGCAGCGTCGCCCGGCGTTGCAGAGCGCTGATAACGATCTCGCGCAACTTCCCCTCACCAACCAGAAACCGCGGATTCAGCTTTCGCGGCCGCTGAATAACCTTGTCGATCACTGCCAGGTTGGCCGTGCGCGCCAATTCATCCAGCTCGGACATCGAATCCTCAGCCTGCTGTCGATTGCCACCGCGCGGCACTGAAATCAGCAGCGCCCGCTCGCGGCCATCTGAGAGATCGACGGTTTCTGCCGCTGCCCGCTCCATCTGCTGATCGAGGGTTTTGATGAAATCGCCAAAATCGAGCTGCAACTGATGGAAGTCGTCCAGCACAACTGTTTCGATCTGCGCTGTTTCGGCAGTCGGCAACAGGTGGGCGTACTCCAGACGCCCCGGCAGTCCATCGTCACGCACACCGATGGCGACCATCATATCGAGCCGCAACAGCTCGAGGTCGGTCAGGTCATCGCGGCTGAGTGGTTCCTGCTTCAAGTGCGTGTGCACACAGCGCAGGTTGCGCAGCCCGCTGCGGCCGAGGGCATAACCGGACAGGTCGGGAATGACAATTTCGCGGTCATCACCAACGATCACCGAGTGAATTTTCCCGGCGCGATCGATAATCACCCCGAGCTGGCGTTGAACTTCACGGGAGAGTTCAGTCAGGTAGCGGGCCAGTTCGCCGGTGATCAGTTCGTCGGTCGGAATTTTGCGTCGGTAAATCCGCTCCAGTGCATTGATCTGGCTTGATTTTAAACCGGTTGTCTTACCTTCAATCATCGATGAAATCCATATATGAAAAAGCCCCCGATACGGCAGAGGGTCAAGGTTGCAGAGTTTTCGACTGCGGGCAAAACCAAAGCCGCAGCAACGCTATAGTTCCCCAATTGTCCACCTGGGTCAACCCGATTAATCTTGCATCTGGTTATCGGCAACAAATCAGGCTATTCTGCCCGGCATGACCACGCTCCAGGCCAACATCAAAAAGCTGTACACCTTCTCTTTCCTCAAGATGAGCCTGTTTCCGATGGCGATCATCACCCTGTTCTGGAAGGATCAGATCGGTCTGAGCCTGACCGAGATTCTGCTGCTGCAGGGGATTTTCTCCGTGGCGATGGTGGTAATGGAATATCCGTCCGGCTACTTAAGCGACCGGATCGGTTATCGCAAGGCGCTCAATTACGCCTCGCTGCTCGGAATCCTCGGCTGGGGTCTGTACACGGCTGCCGACTCCTTTGCCGGAGTGCTGGTCGCCGAGATTATCCTCGGGACCTCCCTTTCCTTCATCAGTGGGTCCGATAAAGCGCTACTGTTTGAGAGTCTCAAGGGCACCGAAGAAGAGGCACACTATACACGCCACGAAGGCCGGATCAGTTTTTTCGGTCAGGTCGGCGAGGCCTGTGGAGCAATCTTTGCCGGCGTTCTTTACGCCAGCGCACCACTGCTCCCCTTTTGGGTTCAGGTCGGCGTCTGGCTTCTGGCATTTTTGCTGACGCGGAGCCTGACCGAACCGGCGCGCACCATTGAATCGCCGACCAGCCACCTTGCCGAAGCTTGGCAATCGACCCGTTACGCATTGGTTGAAAACAAACGGCTGCGCTACACCATCCTCTTAACCCTGGCTTTTGGGCTGGTCTCTTATTACCCGATCTGGCTGATCCAGCCCTACATGCAGGATGGCGGAGTTCCGGTCACCTGGTTCGGACCGATCTGGGCGCTTGCCAACCTGAGCGTTGCACTGTTCGCCCTGATAAGCCACCGCAGTCACCTGAAGTTCGGCGACCGCAGCATGCTCCTGCTATTTGTGCTGATGAGTGTGGGTGGCTATCTCGGCCTGGGACTGGTCGGTGGACTGTGGGGTTTCCTCTTCTACTATCTGCTGACCTGTATGCGCGGCCTGCGCGGACCAATGCTGCTCAATCACGCCCAGCGGGAAATCCCCTCCGCCAACCGCGCCGGAATCCTCTCGCTGCAATCGCTCTGTTTCCGGCTTTCCTTCGTCTGCACCGGCCCGCTGATCGGCATGCTCGCCGATCGCGTCGGGGTGCAACAAACCTTTCTGCTGCTCTGTTACGCGTTTGGGTTGATCCTGCCACCGGTGGTCTGGCTGTTCCTGCGGCAACTGGCGAATGATAGGGCAAAGCCTGAGCACACACTTACCATAGAAAAATAGCATGCCACCAGTGCCTGTCCACTTCAGCGCCAGGCAAGAACGCTGTCGTCAAAAATGTCTCTTTCGATCAGTTTCTTTAAAATCGCTGTACACTTCTTCTTGAGCATGTCTCTGAGGAGCCGGGTCGCCGGGGTCATCAATTGTCTGCTTGGACAAATCAGCCAGAGCTCTGTCGTTCTCGGCTTGAACGCGGGCATCACGTTGACAATCCTTCCCGACAGCAGATCATCAGATATGTCGAGGCAGGATTTCACTGCCAGACCTTTCCCGGCGACACACCAACGCCTGACCAGGTCCCCGTCATTGGAGGCCCGGTTACCGCTCATCTTGATTTTGTAGTCGGTTTCACCCTCCGAGAATTCCCAGACATCGTGAACAATGTCATTCAATTGGTAGAAAAGCCCGTTATGTGCAGGTAAGTCATGCGGGTGTTCGGGGGCACCATTTTTGTCGAGGTATTCCTGTGTCGCGCAAAGCAGCCCGGGAACATTGCAGATCTTGAACCCGTAAAGATTCGCGTCGTCAGGCGAGCCATAGCGCAGTGCCATGTCCACCGAATCGCGATAAAAATCGATAACACTATCGCTGACATTCAACTTCAAACTCACCTCCGGATAGGTTTCCAGAAATTCGTCCAACCAGGGGGAGACCAGGTTTCTGCCCAGATCCGATGACACGGCAATCCGCAGTTCGCCATCGACAATGTCCAGATCATCCTTCATTTTCTGTTTGGCCTGATCGAGCATCAGCAAGGCCTGCTGGCACTCAGGAATATACCTTTCACCCGCACCGGAAAGGCGAAGCCTCCTTGTTGTACGGATAAAAAGCTCGACTCCCAGCGCATTTTCCACCCGTTTCAGTGCCGCGCTGGCCGTCGCGGTACGCATATCCAAATCAGCTGCGGCAGCGGTAATACTGCGAAATTCAGCCACCTTAAGAACAACCTGCAGGTCTTCTAAGAGCATAGACATTATCCAATAATTTTTGAAAATGTTTCAATCATTGAGCTGTTTATCTTTGAATAACGAAGATCTAAGCTTATGTCAAGTCACGCATCAAACGAAACCAAACCCACAAAAGGAGAAATACGATGAAAGCTGTCGGCTTTACCAAATCCCTGCCGATCAATGATCCGGAATCTTTAACCGACATTGAGCTACCCCAGCCAAAAGCCGCCGGACACGACTTACTGGTGAAGGTCAAAGCGATTGCGGTAAATCCGGTCGATTACAAAGTCCGCCTGTTTTTACCACCCGCCGAAGAAGAAACCAAAGTCCTCGGCTGGGATGCCGTCGGGGAAGTTGTCGCAACCGGCGAGGCTGCGAGTCAGTTTAAACCGGGCGATATTGTCTATTATGCCGGCGATCTCAACCGTCAGGGCAGCAACGCTGAATATCAGTTGGTTGATGAGCGGATTGTCGGCAGCAAACCGAAAAGCCTGTCCGATGCAGAAGCCGCCGCATTGCCGCTGACCGCCATCACTGCCTGGGAGATGTTGTTCGAGCATCTGGCCATCAAGCAGCAAGCTCCTGACGCGCTTGAACAGTCGGGTGAGACAATTCTGGTGGTTGGTGCTGCTGGAGGAGTCGGGTCGATCTTTGTCCAGATTGCCAAGGCGACAACCGGAGCCACCATCATCGCCTCGGCCTCTCGCGAAAGTTCGCAAGCTTGGGTAAAGAAGCTGGGTGCGGATTTTGTTGTTGATCACACCAAGCCATTACAGCCACAGATCGAGGCCCTTGGAATCGGCCCAATAACTCATGTTGCCAGCCTGACCAACACCGATTCTTACTTCGACAGCTACACCGAACTTCTGGATCCGTTCGGCAAGATCGCCATGATCGATGATCCGGCCGAGCCGCTCGATTACATGAAGATGAAGCCGAAAAGCCTCTCCCTCCATATCGAATTTATGTTTGCTCGCTCGATGTTCAAGGCGATCGATATCGATGAACAGGGGAAACTGCTTAATCGCGTCGCTGATTTGATCAATCAGGGCTACATCCAAACGACCGTTGGCAAGAACCTCGGTGTCATCAATGCCAAAAATCTCAAGGCTGCACACGCCGAGCTCGAGTCCGGAACATCGATCGGCAAAATTGTCCTCGAAGGCTTTTAGATCAGGAGCTTAAAAAAGGAGAATCCAATGAAGTACCAAGGATTCACGACATTCACAACCGAGCAGAACGAAGGCATTTTGACCGTTACCTTTGACTTTGGTTCGGTCAACGTTCAAGGGCAGGAAATGCTGGCCGATCTGAACAGTCTCGCCATGCGGCTCGAACGCGACCGGGGCACCAAAGTGGTGGTTTTCCAGTCCGCCAACCCGGAAATCTGGGTTTGCCACTACGACACCGAGCTGCTGAAAGACATGTCAACCGAGGCTGTTTCCCGCGAAGAAGCTCAATTGCTGGATCTGCAATCGGTCTGCGAACGGATCAGCAAGGTGCCACAGGCCACCATCGCCAAGCTTGAAGGCTTTGCCCGTGGTGGCGGCCATGAGCTGGCCTTGGCATTGGATATGCGTTTCGCGGCCCGCGGAAAATTCAAGTTCATGCAGATGGAAGTCGGCATGGGTATCCTGCCCTGCGGCGGCGGCGCAGCGCGGATGGCGCGGCAGACCGGGCTGGGTCGCGCACTGGAAATCATCCTCAGCGCCCGCGATTTCGACGCGGACGAGGCGGAAGCTTACGGAACGATCAACAAAGCGCTGGAACCGGATGAGATCGGCCCGTACGTCGACACGCTGGCGATGCGGATCGCCAAATTCCCGGCGGAATCGATCAACGCCTGCAAGCAGATGGTCTACGAATCGATCGACCAGCCGATCGACGAAGCCCTCAAAGCTGAAGCCTACTGGCTCTACCAGGCAACCAGCAAAACGCCTGCTATAAAGCGCTTCACCATCGCTGATGAAAAAGAGATGGAGCATGATCTGGATAACCAGCGCAACTGGAACGATCTGGTCATGGCCGTTCAGGACATTAACTGATTAAGAACCTTTTCAGGAGAAGACCGATGAAAGCAATGATCCTCAATGAATATGGCGACACTGCCGAATTTAAACCCGCCGAGCTTCCTCAGCCCGCGGTGAAGGCCGGTCATGTGTTGGTGCGGATAGCCGCAACCAGCGTCAATACCGTCGATACCATGATCCGTCAAATGGGGCAGGACTTGCCTCTCTCGCCTGCCTTGCCGGCAGTTTTGGGGATGGACTTCGCCGGTAACGTGGAAGCGGTCGGCGAAGGCGTTACCGAATTCGCTCCCGGCGATGAAGTCTACGGGTGCGCCGGTGGGCTCGCCGACCTGCAGGGCACACTGGCCGAGTACATGCTGGCCGATGCCAGGCTGATCGCCCACAAACCGAAAAGACTCTCCATGCGCGAAGCGGCAGCGCTGCCGTTGGTCGGCATTACCGCCTATGAAGGTCTGCAGAGAGCTCAGGTGCAGGCGGGACAGAAGGTTCTGGTGCACGGTGGCACCGGTGGTGTCGGCCATGTCGCCGTACAGTTAGCCAAACATTTTGGTGCTGACGTCTATGCAACCTGCTCCGGTGAAAAGCAGCCTGCTATCGTTGAACAGTACGGCGCCACCGCCATAGATTACAAAACCGAGCCGGTGGCGGATTATGTCGCCAAACATACCGACGGCGCCGGTTTCGATATCGTTTTCGATTCGGTCGGTGGCGAGAATATGGCCAACTCATTCGAGGCGGCAGCGCTGAACGGTCATGTGACGACGACGGTCTCTTTGCTGGAGCTGGATTTAACTACAGCACATTTTAGGGGTTTGTCGGTGCACGTTGTCTTTATGCTCATCCCGATGCTCTACAACCACAAGCGGGAACAGCACAACGACATTCTGACGAAACTTGCCAAGATTGTCGACGCAGGTGCGCTCAAGCCATTGTTGGATGAACAGCGGTTCGGCCTGACCGAAGTCGGGCAGGCCTACGATCGACTGACCAGCGGACAAGCGCTCGGCAAGGTGGTCGTGGAAATCTGAGAACGAAATCAATGGCCCTGACCTATTACAAGAAGAACGGAGAAAACGGACAATGATTGGAATAAGAGTAATGAGAACGCTTCGAACCCTCGCCCTTGCAAGCCTCCTGACCGCCTGCGCCAGCTTGCTGGTTGTATCCGCCAGTATCGCGCGGGACTCCAGCGCCGAGCCAACCTACGAGGTGGTCCTGAAGTCTGAAGTCAAGTGGACGCACCTCAACCCGAAACGTGGTGACCTGGCGCCAAGTGCCGGCACTCTTTGGGGGGATCGCAACGGCACTGAACCAACCGGCTATCTTCTCAAACCCAATGACGGCTTCCAGTCACCTCCCCATATCCACAATGTCTCTTACCGGGCAGTGGTTATCAGCGGCATCATTCACAACGATGATCCTGATGCGGCGAAGATGTGGATGCCGGCCGGCTCTTTCTGGACGCAGCCGAAAGGAGAGGTGCACATCACCGCCTCACAAGGCAAGGACGCCCTGGCCTACATAGAGATCGAGGAGGGACCCTACCTGGTCCATCCTCAAGAGCAGGCGTTTGATAGCGGAGAAAGACCGGTCAACGTCGACAAATCGAACATCGTCTGGCTGGACGCAGCGGACATCACCTGGGTCGATCAGCACGCAGTCGCAGATCCTGTCAATGGACCCAAGCTCGCCTATCTCTGGGGCGATACGCAGGCTGGTCAGCTGAACGGGACCCTGATCAAGCTTCCGGCTGGATTTACCGGCGAGATATACAGCCACGGTTCAACCTTCCGCGCGGTCGTTATCAAAGGTCTGCCGCAGTACAAAATGAAAGCAGAAGTTAAGACCCTGGTGCCGGGCAGTTATTTCAGCTCGCAGGGGGATTCAGCTGTGCATCATATTTCGTCAGCTGCGGGTGAAGAGAGCATCATCTATGTCCGCACGGATGGCAAGTACGACGTCATTCAGAAGCAGGGCAAAAACTAATCCGCGTGCACGGATTTCTGACAAGGAGACAGGAACAATGCAGAAAACAATTCTTATCACCGGGGCCACCGACGGCATCGGATTTGAGACCGCCAAAATGCTGGTTTCGCAGGGACACAAGGTGCTTCTGCACGGCCGCAGCCAGATGAAGCTGGAGAAAACAGCAAAAGAGCTCGCTGCACTGTCGGGCGATAAGCAGGTTGAAACTTACCTGGCGGACCTGTCGCGGATGGACGATGTGGAAATCCTCGCCAAGACCGTAGAGGAAAAGCACGCGCAGATTGATGTACTGATCAAT
>CALZLE010000529.1 GCA_945788205.1 uncultured Desulfuromonadales bacterium | reverse complement strand
CCGAGGAAGGTTTCAAGGTTTTTCTCTATCAGCCCCTGGAGAGATTTTTCCAGAGCGACGGATTTGCCACTGAGCTCCTGAACATTGCTGTTGTTTATTCTAAATAGTTTGATGTCGGACATGGCCCCTCCGCCTACAATAACTCAAATCAATAACCGCTGGTGGTTAGCGGTAATTTCAGAATTTCTCCTTAAAAAACGCCAATTGAGTAAAGCTAGGGTCAGGCCTGTAAGACTGCAAGTTGGCCTGGCCGCAAGTACCGTTTGACCCTAATCCCGTTCACAGGCCCGCGTCCTTATAAACCAGTGTTGATCGGCACTTAGGATAATTTACACAGCCCCAAAACTTGTTTCCTGAGTTCGCTCCCTTTTTCGCAGCCCTTAGCTTCATTTTAACCCCACACCTTGGACAAGTTGGCGTTGTGTAGTCACCTTCCAAGGCAATATCCAAAAGCTGTGATTGCTTTTCGTCAGAAAGTTTTTTGATTCCATTCAGCAGTTTGTCACCATTGATCAACCGTAGCCGTTTGCCTTGCGCAAACTCTATGGCCTCAGAGGTAAAGTCTCCAGAGGTAATAAACATACCGGTTGTCACACGCTCCGCTGCCATAAGTCCGAACAGCTCCCGCATAGGTTTGACACCAACTTTATACGCATTCCAGGCTTTACACTGCACAATCGCAACGGGCTTTTCCTGGCCATCTTTGTGAACAACGATATCAACTCCGCCATCAGCGCCAATTCTAGTTTCCTTGGCATTATGTCCAATGAGCTTTAGATATTCAGTGCATACCGTTTCAAAGCGTTTCCATTCTAAACGGGTTAATACTGCCAAGCTCCATTCTGTGTCCCTGCTCTCGTCAGCGCCAGAAAAGATCCATTCATCAGGAGGAACTCCAACATTTGAGCTAAATACAAACTCCTCAGATCGTTTCTGGAAAGAATTCTGATGGGAAGCTATTTCGTTCCGTTGTTCAACCACACGAACTGTTCGCTTCCCCTTTAAAAAGGCTAAGAGACCAATGAAACAGAAGAAAAAAAAGACAATTGAAGCAATCCCCTTTGAAAGATGAATCAAACCAGAAAGAACCGGAGAACCAGCCATTATTGTTGGCGCAATTGCGGATAACAAAATATAGGCAACACCTCCAACGACAAGTGACATCCACCAAGGTGCATCCATCAAGGATTCCACTATTTTTTCAAATTCAGACTTTCGTGCCACGCAACTCCCCCACAAAATTTTAATCAGTGACGATATCCTCATCACCTAAATCAGCAGCGATCTCCCGAAACTGCTCCAACGCTGCCTGCAAGTCCTCAACAATCTCAGCGGCCAATATTCCCGGCTCTGGAAGATTGTCGGAATCTTCCAGCGAATCATCTTTCAACCAGAAAATATCAAGGCTGGCTTTGTCGCGAGCAATCAGGTCTTGATAGTCGTAACAGCGCCAACGTCCGCTTGGATTTTCATCATCCCAGGTGGCGGTTCGCTGTTGACGTTTTGTTGGATTGTAAAGCTGGGCAAATTCATCCAGATCGCTGCGTTTGAGCGGATTGGTTTTCAGGGTGAAGTGGATGTTGGTGCGCAGGTCGTAGATCCACAGCTTTTTCGTCCAGGGGGTTTCGCTGGCAGGCTTGCGGTCGAAGAAGATGACGTTCGCCTTGACCCCTTGGGCGTAAAACAAGCCAGTCGGCAAGCGCAGGATGGTATGCACATCGCATTCGTGCAGCAGCTTGCGGCGAATGGTCTCCCCTGCTCCGCCTTCGAACAGTACGTTGTCCGGGACAACCACGGCGGCGCGGCCATGCTGTTTGAGCAGGGTTTTAACGTGCTGCATGAAGTTCAGCTGTTTGTTCGAGGTGGTCGCCCAGAAGTCGTCACGCTCGACGGTTTCCTTCTCTTTGCCAACCTTGCCATCTTCGGCAACGATGGTCGTGCTGCTCTTCTTACCGAAGGGAGGATTGGTGAGGATAATATCGAAACGGTCGCCCGGATCGGCGGCGAGAGAATCGCTGACGGCCAGAGGCAAATTACTGTCGTCACTGCCGATACCATGCAGCATCAGGTTCATGGCGCAGAGTCTTGCAGTCGACTGCACCAGCTCCCACCCCTTGAAGGTGCCATCCTTGAGCTTTTTCCGCTCTTCCTTGGTCATGTGCGGATGGTTGTCGACGAGGCTGTCGTGGGCTGCGAGCAGAAAGCCGCCAGTTCCACAGGCCGGGTCGCTGATGGTCTCACCCGGTTTGGGGGCGATGACGTCGACGATGGCCTGAATCAGCGGACGCGGAGTGAAATACTGCCCGGCACCGCTTTTGGTGTCCTGAGCGTTTTTCTCCAATAGCCCTTCGTAGGCATCGCCCTTGACATCGGCACTCATCACCGACCAGTTTTCGTTGCCGATCAGGTCGACAATCAATCGGCGCAGTTTGGCCGGGTCCTGAAATTTGTTCTGCGACTTGTTGAAGATCAGCCCGAGCAGGCCTTTTTCGTTGCCGAGATTTTCCAGGGTGTGGCGGTAGTGGTCGAACAGTTCGTCACCGTCCTTTTTCAGCAGGGTTGGCCATGAATAATCGGCCGGAACGTTGCTTTGCTGGTTGTAGGGCGGCTTGGTCCGCTCGTCGGCCATTTTGAGAAAAAGCAGATAGGTAAGCTGTTCGACGTAGTCGCCGTAGCTCATACCGTCGTCGCGCAGGACGTTACAGAAGTTCCAGAGTTTGCTGACAATTGCGGCTGGGGTCATGATATTTAGTCGTTGCTCCGATTGATCAGGTTGATGATGACTTTAACGATAGTTTCTTTCTCTTCGGGACGGCTCTCGGCAATCAGCAGGGTCAACGCCACCAGGGCGTTGTCCGCCAGACGTTTGGAACCGTCGGGTCGATAGAGAATGTTGTTGCCGGCGAGAAAATAAATGAACAGTGCGGCGGCGATACGCTTGTTGCCGTCGCTGAAGGCGTGATTCTTGACCACGAAATAGAGCAGGTTCGCGGCTTTCTCT
>CALZLE010000528.1 GCA_945788205.1 uncultured Desulfuromonadales bacterium | reverse complement strand
TTATTGTTTAATCCAAGGGTTCTGGGGGCAGGCCTGTCCAAGGGGACGTTCTTGTTTTATTGCCTTAGCTTCCCATGGTTGCTAATTGGGGTCGAGTCGGGAGTCGGGGTCGGACCACGAAAATCCGTTATTTATTCGACAATTAAGTCCAAAAGGAACGTATTTTCAGTGCTTAGAGGCTCCTTTTTACGCCCCAAATGGGCATTGTAAGAAGCCGCTTGTTCCCGCAGCTCGAAATGTCCACCGGCATCCGTCACTTTTCGACCCGGTAGCTTTAACTGAAGTTTTTCCCTGATTCCGTCAACGAACGTTTTGCCTCCCACAGCAATGTTCTCAGTCCATGCCGGCTCTCGATGACTGCCACCGTGATGAAGGGTTTCTTCAACCCACCGTCTGTGTTCTTTTCGAAGCTGTCCGTCATTTTCCATGCCACAACATGCGATCAGCCGTTCGCGGTCAATGAGTGAATATCGGCATGGTGGCTCTTGGATTTCATTGTAACCGCCATGAATCCAAGAGGAAGGGTGAGAAACGACACCGTTTCTTACCATGTTTAAATCGATATACACGAGGCATTTCAACAGGTGCTCGCCTGTCTCTATGGCCGTTGCGTGGTATCGATCCTCCCAGAAGGCGCCTTTTCGGTTTTTTCTTCTGTTAAACTCCTGGGCCGTTTTGCCTGCGACTAACTGGAGACTCTTCGGTATGACTTCCGCATCCCCGTCGATGACCAACAGGTGGATGTGGTTGGAAGTGGCTGTGTAATTAAGGATTTGCAGGCCATAGCGTTTTTTCGCCTCAAACAGCCACTGTAGCCATCTTTTCCTGTCTCGGCAAAATTTGAGGAGAAATTCCTTTTTGTGGCACCGGTGGGTAATGTGCCAGACTTGTCCCGGAATATGATGGCGGTTGGCTCTGGGCAACTAGGCTGATTCTCCTTGATGCTTTTGTGAAAATCTGACGTTAAGGCTTGGGGCTGCAAGACTGCAACTTGCCTAGTCTTCCCAAGTGATCCAGGGCCAGGTTACCACCCCCTTCTACTCTTCACTCACCCGCCACCCCTTGCGATGCGCCTCGGTATCCTGACGGTGCTCGACCAGATCGGCAGACATTGCCGTCACACGATGATCAACTTTGCGAATTTCCCCTTTGAGGTTATCCTCAACGCGATCCATCTTCTCGGCCAGCATCTGCTGCCCCTCAACCACCAGGTCGAGTTTGTGCTGGAAGTCTTCCTGGCTAATTCCCAGACGATGGTCAACTGATTGAATGATTTCGTCTTTGAAATTTGTCAAAAGAGCGATCAGTTGTTTTTCATCGATGGCCATTTTTATCTTCCTCCTGGGAACCCCCAATGGGACATTCTTGCTTTATTGCTTTCTTGCGGAAAAGGGGACAGATTAGTTTTCCTCATCCTCAGGAACTCCCAAGTCGCTCTCTCAGCCAAGTGGGCTTTCTCCGGCAATCCAGCACCGCATATACCCGGATCTCTTTAGCATGGATTTGATAGTAAATGGCGAAGGGAAACCTTTTTGAAAGCATCCTGTAGTATTTTCCAAAGTAGATCGGGTGAATTCCGGCATAAACTACCAGAGAGTCAATATCGGCGATCAGGGCGTCGAGAAAATATTCTCCAAGCCCCGGCCTCTGCTCCTCATAAAAGAGGTGGCCAGCCCTAAGGTCCAGATACGCCTCATCAAGTAGGCGTATTTGCTTCATAGCGTCTCTCGTAGCTTTTTCTTGGCCTCATCCCAATCTATAAACTGTGCTTCGCCAACGGATTCGGCCTGCTCACGCTGCGAGAGGATCTCTTCATGCCAAGGTTGTGAGAGCTGGCCTGGGGCATGACGGCATAGGTCATCCCAAAGGTTTTCCATCGCCCTAATTTTTTCTTCAACGGTCATTTTTTCGATATCCATGGCTACCTCGCATCCTCGGAAACCTCTAAAGGGGACAGGCTCCTTTTAATGTGAAGCCCTGCTCTCCAAGGGCCACTTCAAAGGGACAGGCTCCTGCGAACCCAGCCCATCACACCTATCGCTGCGAAATGCGCTTTGGTGTTGTTTACGACAGTTCACACCGTATAGCTTTCAACGCGTTTTAGTTGTACCGCACTATAGTTTGGCTCTTCGATCAGAAAATCATGTATATCCTGGTACTTTTTGTTCCTTAGGATGCCAAGCAGCACGTTTTCGTCGAAATTCATGTAATCGTGGATCATGGCATTTCGAAAACCGACTGCTGCCATCAAACTCTGGTACATTTCGTCGCTGAGGAGACCGGTGTCGTACATGATGACGAGGGCATCCCGTGCGCGGGAGGGTACCAGCGGACAGTTATAATGCTTCAGAATACGGCGCGCCTTGCCGATGGCGTTTTCAATGATGATCTGCATCGATGCCCGTGCGGCACGAATCTCGATCTTGTCGAGGGCTCCGCTCTGGGCAGCCTTCTCATGGAGCAAGTCGAGAACCTCTTTTTCGGTTTCGGCGGTTTGCCGGGTGCTAGCTAAGTAGGCTGCGAAGCTCATTTTCCGATCCTTTGAGAAGCAGGTAGCCCTCTTTAATGCTTTCTTTGATACCCGCGGGAGCGATCTGGAGGTCTACCAAGTCGAAATCGCAGTCGGCCAGTTGCAAGACCTGGCCGATCTCGAGGCGGGCCCGCGCTAAATGCCCCCAGGCCGCAGGGGCGTTTTTGTTCATCGACACGGCGAAGTCGTAGTCGCTTCGTGAGTTGACCAGCGCTTTCACCGCGCTGGCCCTTGAACCGAAGAGTACAGCGACTTCTATCCAGTCGATGGCGGCGAAGGCCTTTTTCAATGCCTCTGGTGAGATGTCACGAACCTTACCATAGGTTCGCTTGAATTCGTTCATCATGAAATCTCTCGTCGGCCTCCGGGGGCGTTCTTACTTTATTCAAGACTTGTCCAAGGGGACGTTCTGGTTTTATTCAAGACTCACGGGGCCAAACGATTGAAGTTGACAACTTTATCCCTCTTCGGCCTGTATCTTCTCGGGTTGCTGAGGGGGACAGGCACAGGCGGAGGAAGTTCGCTAGAACGTAATGGTCTCAGCTTAACTCGATTTGAAGTAACCGTTTCTTCAAACCTGGTATATCCTGCCGAACCGTCTTCCAGACAACCTCAACATCGACTCCGAAATATTCATGAATCAACACATTTCTGATTCCCTTCATCTTCGCCCACGGAACGTCTGAAAAGCGTTCTTGAATACTGTCGGGCACATGCCTGGCGGCTTCACCGATGATTTCAAAATTACGGATCACGGCATCGATGGTCTTCTGATCCCCCTGCCAACCCGCATAGTCGAGGTCGGCGGTGTAGTCCTCGATTCGCCCGATTGCCTCCAGGATGTCTTCTATGCGGAATTTCCAGTCCCTAGTTGACACGAATTGCCTCCTGAAGGATCTTGTCGCGAAGTTGCTTTTTCAGAGCCTTGACCGTCACCAGGTCCACCGGTTTCTGGACCAGCCCTTCCAGGTAGTCTTTCAACTCAAGATAACCGAACAGGCCGGGGGCATGGGCATAGGCTACGAGGATGTCCAGGTCACTGTCAGGCCCGGCTTCTCCCCTGGCAACCGAGCCGAAGAGGGCAAGGGATTCGACGTCGAATTTTTGGCGGATCTCTCCCATGTGTTGAGACAGTATCTGTATGATTTGATCTCTGTGCATAATGTCCTCCGCCAGTCAGGACGTTCGTGACTCATTGCTTGACAGATGCTTGCTGTTAATTATGTCACCGTCAAGGGGGCAGGTCTTTAGGTCCGGCGTCAGGTATTGAAATATCGCTTTCTCGTCCAAGGGGCAATTTCAAGTCTTCTTTTCTTGCTCTGCCCACAATCAACTCGCATTGGGAAAAGTGTCGGTGTTCGCAATCCCGGAAAAGCAATGGACCGCAATTTGGTGCAACGGGGCAGTATACGCTAAACGCATGTTTCAGGATATCCGTGAAAACCCTGAATTTTGCCCCTGGGTCCGAAATTACGGAACATGTCGACGCTTGGTTCAGATTTTACCGCGCCACTGCGTCTGCATGGGGATGCCGATTGACAGCCTTTGGTTTTGCCCTGTCTCATCAGAACGGCGGGTCGTTTCCCGCCCGACGCCTTTACTCTTTGTTCCCTGCCTTCTCGCCCCGTACTCCATGTCGGCTATTTTTACATTGCTGATATCACTTTGCAATCATCAAGCCTTTTACCGGGGGAATGCCCTTCAGGAAGGTTGATTGTCTGGGTGGGGTACGATTCTGTTGTTTGATAACAGCAGGTTAAGGGTTCGGTTTTGCGCATGAAAAGTTTCCGAACATTACCGTGGGGCTCAGGTTGGTGCCGGTTTTTTGACCTGGATGCGTACGGTTTGACCTTGAGGACAGAAGTGTCGGTTTTTTGACCCCCAAGGTGGGGATTCGGTATGCTCCCCTCACCAGCTATATTTCGTAACTTTCGGTTAACGCACACCTTTTTTCACCAGA
>CALZLE010000527.1 GCA_945788205.1 uncultured Desulfuromonadales bacterium | reverse complement strand
GGCGGGAGTCATAAAAGCCGAGACCGCTTGCACTTTGCCACCACCCCAACTCTCCGGTAGGGTTTCGAGCGTTTTCTGTTCGCCGCTGCGTCGATCGAAACCGATCGGTGGAGTGTCGGGGATAGTGAACAGACGGCTCCCTTCCGGCAATGGGATCATCTCATCCTGGAAGGGTTTACGCACCGTCATGCCGTTCATCCCGGCAAGCAGCAGTTCCGGGTGCTCGAAAACTTCACCCGCTTCATCGGCGACAACCGCCAGTATGGTCTTTTTGCTCATCAACTCATCCTTTTCATTGGCGGCGGAGCATAGCACATCTTTCCTTGCCGGATAAAGAAACTCGTCAAACTTGAATCCCGGCGCCGCTTTGGGCTATCCTCCGTGCCATGCGAACCCTTTTGACGACACTGCACAGCAAGTATATTCACGCCAGTCTGGCGCTCCCGTATCTGGCGGTATTTTGCCAGCATGATTGTGGTGAGCTTTTGGTCCGCGAATATACGGTACACGAACCGAAAGAGACGGTGCTGGCACGAATTGTCGAAACACAGCCGGATGTTGTTGCCTTTTCGGTTTATCTGTGGAATCGGGTCGCTACGCTGGAGCTGGTCTCCTGCTTGAAGTTGATCGATCCGCAGATCAAAATTGTTCTCGGTGGGCCGGAAATTTCATTCGAAGAGGATGATTTCGTGACCCGACATCCGGTCGATGCATTGATCTGTGGCGAGGGTGAACTGCCGCTGCGTCACCTGCTGCGAGCCTGGCAGGGTGACGAACAGCCCGAGCTGTTTTCTGGTTTACGCTTGGCGTCTGCTCCCACTGCGAATGGTCGCAGCCTGCTCGACGATCTCGATCAGCTGCCGTCACCCTTCGCTGCTGGCCTGGTCGACCTGTCACGGGGCTTGGTCTATTACGAAAGTAGTCGCGGTTGTCCCTACGATTGCAGTTTTTGTATGAGTGCTCTCGATGATCAGGTGCGGTCTTTTTCGCTGTCGCGAATCTTTGCCGATCTGCAACTGTTGATCGATGCCGAGGTGCCGCAGATCAAGTTTGTTGATCGGACCTTCAATTACAGCAACCAGCGTAGCCGTGAGATATTTACTTTCATCTTACAGCAGAATCGTAGCAGTCATTTCCATTTTGAAATCGGGGCCCATCTGCTCGATGAAGAAACTTTGCAGCTGCTCGAAACCGTTCCGGCTGACATGTTTCAGTTCGAGATTGGTGTGCAATCGACGTTGCCGGAGACATTGCAGAAGATCGGCCGCCGTGCGTCATTGGAGAAACTTGCGGAGAACGTCAGACGTTTGCGTGAGATGGATAATATTCATCTGCATCTCGACTTGATTGCTGGCTTGCCGGGTGAAAGTTACTCGCAATTTTTACAGTCGCTCGATTGGACTGCGCAACTGAAACCACAACATCTACAGGTCGAACCGGTCAAGCTGTTACCTGGGGCACCACTCCGGCAGCAATCTGAAGAACTGGGGCTGGAATACGACCCCAACCCTCCGTACAGCATTCTTCGCTCTGCTGATATCTCGTATGCCGAGCTGGAAATGCTTCGCGGGATCAGTCGATTGCTCGATCTGTTAGTCAATAGTGGGCGATTTAATTTTTTGCTGCCATTGCTGACAAAAAGATTCAATGGTCTCGCGGCTTGTCTGGAGGATATCGATCGTTATTGGCGAGACGAAAATCTCTATCAGGGTCCGAAGCCACTTCGAGAAACTTATCTGCTGATGTATGAGTACCTGCAACGGAGAGTCGCAGCTGACGAAATTGAGCCTTATCGGGAAGCTTTAGCGCGCGATTGTGCCCACCATGAG
Organism: uncultured Desulfuromonadales bacterium; assembly: GCA_945788205.1. Taxonomy (GTDB): domain Bacteria; phylum Desulfobacterota; class Desulfuromonadia; order Desulfuromonadales; family Geopsychrobacteraceae; genus Malonomonas. The sequence continues at coordinate 7,587 of CALZLE010000527.1, read as the reverse complement.
CGGGTGGTGGGTGGTTCTGAGCCGCCGTTTTTTAACCTTGATTTGAGTGAAGAGGAGCAGGTGTTGGTACGGCGCAGGGTCAAGCTGGAAGTGGCTCAGTTGGAACGCTCCGGAAAAATTCAGTTTTTTGCCGCGTCCTTTAATCATCTGCCGGAAACGTCTGGGCGCACTATCTTGCTTTATCTGTATCGCTCAAAAAGCAAAAAAAGATTGCGGGTTAAAGAGGTGTTGCTGAATTGATAAACAAAAGGCCGGGAAAAATCCCGGCCTTTTGTTTTGTGGAGATGCTATTTATTTTGCCGCGCCGCAGGCGACTTCAACGCGGCGGTTCTGGAAACGTCCTTCTTTGGTACCATTGTCAGCAACTGGGGTGGTTTCACCGAAACCGCGTGCTGTCATCCGGCTGGCCGGAATGTTGAACTTTTCGACCAAGCGGTTTTTGACTGCGGTTGCCCGGCGCTCAGAGAGCTGCTGGTTGTATTCCGCCGCGCCCTGACTATCGGTGTGTCCGTCGATGTAAACCAGGTTGCCTGGATAATCGTTGATGCATTGAGCTGCTTTAGAGATTTCGCCATCAAATTCCGGACCGATCTTGTTGCTGTCATGACCGAAATTGATCTGCAGGCTCAGCTTGGTCGGGCACCCGACAGCATCGACAGAAACTCCACTCGGAGTCCCAAGGCACTTATCCATGTAATCAGCAACACCGTCACCGTCAGAATCGAGTGGACAGCCGACCTTATTGACCGGAGCACCCTGAGGTGTTGCAGGACACTTATCCATGTGATCGGCAACACCGTCACCGTCGGAATCGAGAGGGCAGCCGACACTATTAACCGGAGATCCTTGAGGTGAGGCTGGACATTGATCCAGATCATCAGTGACACCGTCACCATCGCTGTCGGCTGGGGCTGCTGGTGCCATTTCTTTCGCTGGAGTTTTTTCCATAGCTACAGGAGCCGGAGCGGCGGCTCCACCGCCAAATTGGAAGAACAGACCTGCCGAATACATCAGGCTCTTTTCTGGGTCCGGAAAGTCGAGCAAAGAACGGACATCGGCCCGCAGTGCAAATTCTTCTGCGACAAAATACTTAACGCCTGCACCGACATTGGCCAGCAGGTTACGATCTCTTCCCCCGACGTCGTACTTGGTGTTGATTTCACCAACGCCAATAGCGAGATAGGGGACCAGCGTTTTTTCCGGCATGAAATGATAAAGAGCATCGAGCCGGAAGGTGCGGACTCTGGCGTCAGAGTCTGCTGCACTTTCACCATCGGCATTCGTTTGACTGTAAACAGCTTCCAGAGCGGCTTGCTCGGTCAAGTTATAGCCAAGACCAAGAGAAAGGAATGGTGAGTTTTCCAGATCGTAATCATCTTCGAAAATATGGCCACCGACCATTGGCGACAAGGTAAATGCGCCTGGCTGGATGCCTGCCCAGGCTGATGTCGCAAGAAGAAGTGAAAGGAAAAGGACGAGTGAGATATTACGATACATAGGTTCCCCCTGTGCTTGTTAAGTGTGAACAAAGAAAAGCATTTTATGCTCTCATTAAGGATGTAATGTAAAGATAGACAATCTTTGCTCTGATTTCAACACGACGAGAGAGAAAATATGATTAATTCAGTCTTTTAATAGCAGGCAGAGTTGATCAGTGCTATCAAGGTTTTCCAGGTCAACAATGTGCAGATCCTCTTGCCAGCAGTTGAGGCAAAAATCAATAAAAATTAGACAGTTGATTCCAAACTGCTGAGGTATCGTACGGACGCTCTGGTTGAATTCAGCGACCAGTTCTCCGTTGTTGATCGTTTGTGTTTTGAGAAGTATCAGATCTTCTGGCGCTAACGACGTTGGTGCAAAGGGTCGGCCGAGAAGCCGATTGGCAATTGCAGTGAGGAAGAGGACAGAAAGTGAGAGACCCGCTGTTTGGTTTTCTTCATTCTCAGGTAACTTGAAAGGGAGCAACTCTGTAAATAGGCGTTGCAGGTCGAAAATTTGATCCAATCGTGACTTGACCAGTTCCAGGTTTTTCAGTGTGTTGATTGATTGCAGGCTGCTTGGTGATCCATCGCTTGCTTCGATGTAGAGGGTCGGTGGTTTGTCTGCCAACGCATCAAGGAACAACTGCTCAGGGTAGTCAAGGTAGGGACCGATCGGCCCGGTAAGCAGTTCCTGTGCTCTGTCTTGGGTTTGTAGCTGTAAACTGTGACCGTGTTGGAACAGTTGGATCAGGTAGGTTTTGGTGACAAGCTGCTGGGCTTTATCGACATCGGTGCCTGTCTGTTGTTCAAGGGCCAAATTCAATATGTCGTAAAGTTCTTTCAGCGAGACACCAACGTCTGCAGTAGAAGATATGTCCGTGCCGTCGGCACTCATTTTGCGGTTGACCAGCATACATAGTTCGGTTGCCAGTTCATGGCTCAGCCCGTTGGTCAGCACTTCAGCGAGCAGATTTTCCGGATTTGCCTGAGAGAGGAGGGCTGCGGGGTTCTGTAGCCCCTCTGCTTCGATGTGGTAGTCACTTTTACCGCCGGGGACGAACTGCTCAGGGTCAGTAAACGTGTAGAGATTTCTGGCTTCAACAGATGGTACAAAGCCGAGATCTGCCAGCCGGATGTTACGGTTCTGAAAGACTTCTTCTTCGAGAGTTGCGGCAATTTCACTGCGGATCATTTCCATGAGTAGCAAGTAGGTGTCTTGAGCCATTTCCAGCAATACACGTAGGAATGCGCCGATGATTTTGGCCGCATCTTCGCTGGCGTATTCAATGTCGTAAAGATTCTCGAGTCGGTTGGCGTTCTCGACATCATCGTCATCATAGGCTTCAATGCCCCGAATGATAGTGAGGTGCTTTTTCAGGAATATGGCTAGAATCTCCGGTTCTATCTGCTGGGCCACCTGGCAAACTTTATCGGGACCGGTTGCCAATAATAACTGTAGCCAGAACAGGGATAAAACTGGGCTGACGGCGTCGCCGTCCCAACAGTCAAGATCGAGCAGAGTGGTGATCTGCTCGGTGCTGGCCAGCATCAACAACTCTACGGAGTACTCGCTTCCCAGTTCGTTGATGGTCAGATACAGCTCTTGCGGGTGCAGTTGTGGGGTCAGTTGCTGTGCATCAACTGCGTTAATCAGCAGATCGTATTTCTTTTTTCCCTGTGCTTGCCGAACCAACTCCAACCTCTCACTGCTGGACAGGGCGTTATATTCTTTGATGGAGATTTGACGTCCCTGGCGCAGCAGGGTCAGGTGCCCAACTTGTCGCTCGTTTGGTAGGTTGATCCCGGTCATCAGCTATTCCTTCCATATTTAGTGCAGAGTATCGGCTGTATTTTAAAGGGACGCCACTCTAATGCAATCACCAATATTTTACAATAAGTTCATTTCAATTTTAGTCGGTTATTCAAGCTTTTACTTCAAATAAACCGGGAATATTGTTAAGTTATCACGATCTTCAATGGGAGCTTCTGTTTTGGCGTTCAGTTTTCGAAATTTATCGATCCGGAAAAAGTTGACTGCCCTGATGATGTTGGTCAGTGTGCTGATTCTATTGTTAGTCAGCAGTCTGTATATTGCCGAAGAGGTCTATTCTTCGCGGACTTTTCTTGAACGTGAGATGACGACTCTCGGAACAACGCTTGGGGACAGTTGTAAAAAGCTGTTGATGCTCAGGCGGATCGACACCACCGAAGAGATTTTGGCCTCATTGCAGGCACAACCGAATATTCACGCAGCTTATCTGTTTGATGAGGATGGAACCCCCGTCGCGCAATACCTCGATCCTTCCGAGATGAAATTTATTCTGAGTATCATCCCACGTGATTTTGTCGATCCGGACAATAAATTTTGGACGAAACTCTCTCGTCCGAAAATCACTTCCAGTTGGCAGCATTTTAGTCTTTTTCTGCCGATTCAGCACGGTGATCGTACGGTTGGGAGTCTTTATCTGGTGAGCGATCTTCATGACCTGTACGGTCGCCTCAGTGGCGTTGTCTTTGTGACGTTACTGCTGCTCGGGCTCTTGGTCTTTTTTTCCTGGTGGCTGGCTGGTCAATTCCAGCGGCCGGTTTCTGTGCCGCTGCTGAATTTAGCTGAGACCATGAGTTCTATTTCGCAAAGTAAAAATTATTCGTTGCGAGCAGAAAGGCAGGGGCGAGACGAAGTCGGTTTGCTGGTCGATGGTTTTAATCACATGCTTGGTCAGATTGAAACCAACCGACAGGAATTGGTCGACCATCAGCAATCGCTGGAAGCGACTGTTGATAAACGGACAGAAGAACTACAGCAAGTGATTTCTGTTCTTGAGGTCGCAAAGCAGCAAGCTGAGTCGGCCAGCGAAGCCAAATCTCAATTTCTGGCAAATATTACCCACGAATTACGCACCCCCTTAATCGGCGTACTCGGAATGAATGAGTTGATGTTCCGGACGACTATGGATGTGCAGCAACAGATGTTGGCAACGACGGTGCAACATTCTGGGGAAGATTTGTTGACCCTGATTAACAACGTGCTCGATTTCTCGAAGATTGAAGCAGGGAAGCTGCAGCTAGAAGAGGAGGAGTTTGCTCTTTATCGCGTGGTCGAAGAGGTTCTGACTTTGCTGGCCGGACCAGCGACAGAAAAGGGTTTGTCGCTTTATAGCGAGATTCCATTGACCGCTACCTGTCGGGTGCTGGGAGATGAAGTTAGAATTCGCCAGATTCTGATGAATCTGATTGGCAACGCGGTTAAATTTACCGAACATGGCTCCGTGACAATCACGTTAAGTTGTGGCTGTCCGACGACCGATGCTGCTGAATTTTCCATCGAGATTATCGACACCGGAATTGGCATGGATGAAGAGACTCAGCAGCAAATCTTTTCGGCTTTTTATCAGGCTGATGCATCGCACACTCGAAAATATGGTGGTACCGGTCTCGGTTTGGCGATTGTCCTGCAGCTGGTGCAATTGTTGGAAGGGGATGTTCAGTTGGAGAGTTCTGTTGGTAGCGGCAGCACCTTCCGCGTCGGTTTTACTTTACCTCTGGCGGCTGCAAGTGAGCTTTCGCTCCCTGAGACATTACGTCAGCAGCCTGTACTGATTTACACTCTAGATCCTGTTTGTCAGCAGCAATTGTCGAACCGCTTACATGCGTTAGGGATGAAGGTGGTTACCGCGGAGTCGGTTGAAGATGCCTGGTATCAACTTGCTTCGGCCGGTCGAGCTGGGAAGCCTTTTCAATTAATGTTCCTTTCTGCTGATGCGTTGTTGCCGGACGGGCAATTGCTCTATCTGGCGATTCGCGAAGATCAAAATCTGGTTGGGATGCGCCGCTTATTGCTGCTGACACCTGCGCAATCGATAGAGCCACACGAGCAGGAGCGTAAACTTTATCTGCCGGTCGGTTGGGATAACCTTCACGAGACGCTTTGTCAAAGTTGGCACGAACTGCACCTGGTGAAAAATGTTCCGCAAACAAAGAAGGAGCTGGCTGCAGAAAATGAATCAGCAACACAAGCGAGAATCCTTTTGGTCGGTGGTAGCGTCGCGAGTCGCGAACTGCTCAAAATATCCATGGTTGAATTGCCGATTGACATTGAAGATGCAGCCGATTTTTCTCAGCTACAGGACAAGACAGAATATAATACCTACGACGCTGTCTTTTTGGATGTCGCGGCAATCCCTTCTGATAGGTTACTGAGTTATTGCCGCCAACAACATGTCAGCAGCTATCTGTGGCTTCTCTGCTCGCTGTCCGATGATGTCACAGAGCTGCTACCGCATGTCGCTGGCAGGATCGAAAAACCGGTTAAACGGGAACAGCTTCAGTCAATTCTGCAGCCGTTACTAGATGCGGGTACTGCTTCTCCAGATCAACAGATCGATGTCGGGAGAAAAGCATGACTCGAACATTAATTATCGTCCTCGGTGGGGTACTGTTCTTTTATCTTTTTGCCCTCAGCTGGACAGCTGCTGACTTCTCTGCTTATTTGGCCGATCGCCCCTCCCTTACTCTGGAAAAACAGGACTCCCATCAAGCAGCATTAAATGAGTCGGTCACGCTTGAATTGCAGGGGACTGGGTTTGATGACGACACACGGATCATGCTGCACATGGATGTCAACAACCGATCGGCGGAAGTTGGTTTCCTGCCGTTAGATGGCGGTTTGTATGATATGGAGATTGTAGATGATGTTTTGTTTCTGGCCGGCTGGAAAGCCGGAATCAGAAAAATTGATGTCAGCGATCCTCGAAATCCTCGAATAATCGGCCTACCATCTCTGACTTTTACACCCGTTCTTGATATCGAAAGAAATGGAGATTTTCTCTATTTCAGTTGTGGTAAGCAGGGGGTAAAAATTGCTCGGGTTGGTGCCGGCGGGAAATTGCATAATTTGAAGACTTTGCCGACCTGGTATGCCGCCGTCAGCAGTAAGGTTGTCGGGAAGCATTTGTTTGTTGCAGGCGGTACTGGTGGTTTGCTGATTTACGATCTTGAAAGCCTAGCAGACAAAAAACCGATAGCACGCCTCGCAACGAAACATCCACTTATGGAAGTAGACATCTATGGTGATTACTTGTACCTGGTCACCGGGCGCGGTGGAGTGCTGATTTATAAGGTTGGAGACTCTGTTGTTCCTACGCTGGTTGGACGGCAAGTGGCAGAGAAATCAGCTAAATCAATCACGATTGCTGATGGCAGCTTGTATGTATTGGAGAGGGGGAAAATTAGTCAGTATTCTCTTGCTGATCCAGTAAACCCACAATTAGTTGCGGAACAGCGGCATTTTTACTCACCGCATAGGCTGCATCATGTTGGCGACAAAATATATATTTCAGATCTTCACAGTGGCTTAGGTCTGATTGATAACAGCAAAAAGAAACTACCAGATAATGTTGATTTTTTGAATGTCGGCGGGAATTCGAGAGCAGTCATCCCCGTTGGTGATTTGCTCTACGCCGCAGTGACAAAAGTTGGCCTCAGAGTTTTAGATCCGGCCGCGATTTTGCCAAGACAGGTTGTCGATTCTATATATACCGTCGGAGATCTTGAAAGTTTTAAGATTGTCGGTGATTACATTTATACTGTCGATAACAATGGTGGGTTTCAACTGCAGAGCCTTTCTGGTGCTGCCGGAATGAGAAAAACGGTCGATCCAAAGCCTGCTAGAACCCTGACCAAAGTTGATTCGTTTCTTATTACGAACAGCGATAGCGGAATAATGGTTTTTGATGTTTCTATGCCCGCAAAGCCCGAGTTGGTCGCAAACTGGGCTCAGCTAAAAGCTTCACACGTTGCAATTGATGGAGACTATCTGGTACTGGCAGACATGCAAGCAGGATTGATGTTGGCTAAGAAGCACGGTTTTGATCCGCCGGAAATTGTTGATCAAGTTCGAGGTGTCAGGGCTCAAAGGGTCTTTGCTGAAAATGGGTTGGTTGTTTCTGCAGGTGAGGTTGATGGGGTTCGACTTTATCGGATTGAAGATGATAGGCTTGCCTTTTTGAGTCGTGTTAAGTTGCCGTATCCGTTGGATAAATTTTCCGGGGCACAAAATCTCCGTGTTGTTGGAAAGACACTTTTTGTTGCCAACAAAAAGTGTCTT
>CALZLE010000526.1 GCA_945788205.1 uncultured Desulfuromonadales bacterium | reverse complement strand
CTACGCCCTGCATCTAAAGCCACCAATGATTTTCTCAGACATTATGTCAAAATAGTCGCATAAGTGCTTAGAATATCCTGAAAGGCAGGGCAATAAATTTGCAGCACGCAGAACGCCTGCTAAGGCTTTATCGCCAGTAACTGGACCACTGCCCCTTTGCCGGTATGCAGCAGCCCTTCAACAACCTCACGCTCCAGCTCAACCGCATGAAGAAAGTCGAGGCCACGCAACTCCTGCTGCAGTTGTTTCAGAGACATCAACATTTCAACCGTCGGTGGCCCCCCGGTCCCATAATTCAACTGTTCTGGTCGATAGGCCTCCAACACCAGAACCCCGCCTCGACGGAGCCCAGCAACAACTTTGCAGTGCAATGCAGAGCGAATCTCCGGCGCGACATGGCAGTAAATTGAAACCATAGCATCCCAGCTGTTTGGCTCAATCTCATATTCAGCCAGATCTGCAACGCAGGTTTTGATCTGCGCACCACGCTGTAGGGCAAGCTGCCGGGCTTTTTCTAGTCCGACTGCGGAAGCATCAACAGCCGTTACTTGATGGCCGCGCCCCGCCAGATAGACGGCGTTACGCCCTTCCCCCTCCGCCAAACAGAGACAGTTTCCGGCTGGAATTCTGTCCGCGACCTCACGTAAAAAATCATTAGCGTAGGTGCCATATTGATATTCTTGCGTGTCGTAACGCGCATCCCAGCTCGACATCCTCTGATTACTCCATACCCGACAGATAATTAAACTTGCTGGTGGCAGCAGGATCAGCACCCCGACGCACTGCTTCAAGAACCTTTTTCCCAGGCACGCTAAAAGGCCCGAGATGCGACAAATCAACAATAAAATTGTGGCAACCGAACCCCTGCAGCTCATTCATGTTGGCGATAAAGGAAAAATCGGTTTCACTGTTCAGCCAGGTCAACCCCTGACGCTGCTGCACTCGGTAGGCATCGTCCCGATCGGACAACACCGGGTTATCGGAGCGCACGTTCTTGATCGATATCCGTGAGGTCAGTAGCGGCACACTGGCATAGACCGTCAGTGCTGTACGCAGAGGTAGATCACGGCTAAGCAGATCGGCCAGATTGTCACGATCGTCTTCAATGTAAAGTTCCGCTTCACTAATCCCCAATTCTGCCCAGGCAGAAAGCGCCTGACTGTTGAGCGAAAAAAGCCGGAAACTGCCAAACAGCTGGACATCCTGTTGGCCATCAAAAAACGGGAAGTGCCCCAGATTGTTCAGCCGGAAATTGCGGAACCCAGCCTGTATCAACTGACGAATGGCGTTGCGGGTATCGGTCCAGTCCCGGTCGAAAACGATGAAAGGAATATCCCAGATTATCTGTTCAGCGCGGCGCAGCAGCTTATTGGCTCCCTGCAGATTCTGCCCCGTCAGGGGGATTAAGACCTGAGCAACCATTTGATCCTGCATAATCCGCTGATCCCGACCATCGCGCAATTGCACCCGTAACCGTCGTTGGCCCTGTTTCGGCGGAACCTTTGCTAGCAGGGCGTTGCGTGCACTCTCCAAGTGGCTCTGTTTAATCCGGTTTTTTTGTGGCTGACGTAATTGCCGCAGCTGCGCATAAAGATCGCGCCGGAGCTGCTTTAACTGTTTCGGTGGGATGACAATATCAGGCAGGTCACCACAACTCAGTTTGCCAAGCCGGAAAGGCTCCTCCGCCGTCGCGGAAAAGACCTGCTGCAGAGTGTTTTTATCGAGACCTCGTGATTCTGCCGGATAACTGTCGATGGCAAACTGGAACTGCTGCTGTTGCCCGGCAACCGAGGCCTCGATCTGCAGTTGTTGCGGAGTGACTTCTAGTTGCAGATCAACTTTTTCTGCCGGAGGCCGCACTTGGCTCAACTTACGACGACAGGCATTATCACTCATCGTGAATGCACTGCTCGAAGAAACCATGAAAACCCCGTCACCAACCTTGAACTGGTTCTGAAAGGTTGAGGGGACGCTGACGAAGCTGCCAACCGGAACCTGCTTGACGCTCCGTTTACCGAGCTGCAATTGACGAATTGTAAAGGCAGTGCCGGCTTTGTCACTGGCCGGTTGAATACGGATACGGTCGCCGACATGCAACTTGTCTTTGGTTTTAAAGCTGATCTCACCGCCACGAACCTTGGCCACATCACCCAGATAACGACCGGTCGCCCCCTTTACTGAAGGGATCGCGATATCGGTCGGTTGACCACCCGGCAGAAACCCCTTGGTCGGCTGTCGCCCGAAGCTCTCCCTGAGCAGTTGCTTGGCCTCTTTCAGCACCGACTTGCGCTGTTCCTTCGGTGCATCAAGGACCCGGCGATAAGCACCGACCACTTTGTGGACATACTCAGCACTCTTCATCCGCCCTTCAATTTTTAAGCTGCAGATTCCGGCCTGCTCGAGTTCCGGTAAAAAATCGATCGCGGAAAGATCGTTGGTCGAAAAATAATAACCCTGCTGCTGACGATAGTTGTGCCGGCGCCGACAAGGCTGGGCACAGCGGCCGCGATTGCCACTTTTGCCGCCAAGAAAAGAGGAAAAATAGCACTGCCCGGAGAAAGAAAAACAGAGCGCGCCGTGGACAAAATGTTCCAGCTCCAACGTTGTCTGCCGGCGAATTTCACCGATTTCAGGCAAGCTCAGCTCACGTGCCAACACCCCACGGGTGAAACCCAGCCGCTCGAGCATTTTAACCCCGGCTGCGTTATGCACCGTCATCTGCGTGGATGCGTGTAATTCCAAACCGGGAAAGTGGTCACGGGCCAGCTTCCAGACCGCTAAGTCCTGCAGAATAACAGCATCAACACCGATCTGCTCTAGCCCACCAAGGGTGTCAATCAATTGTGGCAATTCTGCTTCTTTGACCAGGGTATTGAGAGTCACATAGAGCCGCTTGCCGTCACGCTGTAGATAATGGGTCAGCTTTTCGATATCACCGAGGGTGAAGTTTCGCGCTTTGGCGCGGGCAGAGAAATCTTTCAATCCGGTGTAAACCGCATCGGCACCCGCTTCGACCGCAGCAAAAAAAGCCTCGAAACTACCCGCCGGAGCGAGCAGTTCGGGGCGTTGATT
>CALZLE010000525.1 GCA_945788205.1 uncultured Desulfuromonadales bacterium | reverse complement strand
CGCACTGGTCATGGGTGAGAATATCGGTACCACTATCACGGCTCAATTCGCAGCAATCGGGGGGACTGTTCCCGCGCGGCGAGCGGCGATGGCGCACAGTATTTTTAATGTGCTCGGAGTTGTGATCATCGTTTCGGTTTTTTCACTTTATGTCGGAATGATAGAGGCCTTTGTTCCGGGCGCGGCAGGTTTCGTTGATGCAGATGGAAACCGTCCTTATGTTGCAGCACACATTGCTATGGCACACACTTTTTTCAATGTGACAGCGACCCTGGTGATGTTGCCATTCCTTAACCACTTGGCGCGATTGGTCACGAGGCTTGTGCCAGAGCGGGAGGATGCACAAAAGAGAGGCTTTAAATACGTCGGTGCCCCCGGCTCCATGCCTGTCGCGATGGGTATTTCGATGGTTTACGAAGAGCTTAAGCGAATGCAGGGACGGGTCCGTAAGACCCTGAAACATTCCGGGAGCTTTTTACAGCGTGATTTAAAAAAGCGAGATAAGTTTTATAAAAAAGTAACCGCTCTTGAAGACGAAACAGATGTGATGCAGCATGAGATTACAACCTTTATCGTGACTTTAATGCAGGCCGGCAATGCCACCAATGAGCAGTCAGATCGGGCTTATGGATATGTACGGGCAGCTGACGAGCTGGAGTCGATTGCTGACTATTCAGCTGCTCTCTGCTCTTATATGAAGCGGCTCGACAAACACGAACTCAATTTCAGTCAAGATGCTTGGGAGGATTTGCATAAGTTTCACCATGAGGTGTTCGCCTTTTTCACTCATGTCTGTAAAGCTTTCAACGATGATGATAACAGCACGACCCGTCAGATTTACGATGAGGCGAACAGGATTAACGATCTGGCAGATAAAATCCGGAAATCCCATCTTGGTCGGATGAAAGAAGGTTCTTGTGCGGCTTTGCCTGCTTTGACTTTCAGCGACATGGCTGTTGCCTTGCGCCGGATTAAGAACCACACAGTCAACTTGCATGAGGCGATTTTTGATGATCCCGCGCTGAAAGTTTGAAGTGACGAAAAAATGCATGTTTTAATCTGGCCCTAACACAATCCTAACAATCCGCTTATAATGTAAGCCGCGCTTTAGAATTGTGTTAGTCAGTGGAGCCTGCATGAAGCTTTTTCGATTTGAATAAAAACCGGACAAACAATTGTGTTTGTCCGGTTTTTTGTGGGCAGGGCAGCATCGTTGCTGCATTTGTGTCAAAAGGATAGTCAAACCCTATGAGTACAGAGTTTTTTCTTGTTGCTGTCTGTCTCCTTGGCGTGATTGCGCTAATGGATATTATCGTTGGGGTCAGTAACGACGCGGTCAACTTTCTCAACTCCTCCATTGGTTCGCGGGTGGCACCGCGGGCAACTATCATGGCTATTGCCAGTCTTGGTATTCTGGCAGGCGTGACCTTCTCCAGTGGAATGATGGAGGTCGCAAGAAAGGGAATTTTCCACCCACAGTTTTTTACCATGCCGGAAATACTGACAATTTTTCTGGCGGTCATGATCGCAGATATCATACTGCTCGATCTTTTCAACACCTACGGTCTGCCGACATCGACCACTGTCTCGATTGTTTTTGAACTGCTCGGTGCTGCCGTGGCCGTTTCAGTCCTCAAGATTGTTGAGGCGGGCGACGGGTTGGCAACCATTATCAACTACATCAACACCGCCAAAGCAATAACGATCATTATGGGGATTCTGCTCTCGGTGGCGATCTCTTTTATTTTTGGTGCGCTGGTTCAGTTTCTCACCCGCCTGCTTTTCACCTTTGACTACCAGCAGCGGATTAAACGCTATGGCTCTCTCTGGGGTGGCATGGCACTTTCGACGATTACCTACTTTATCCTGGTAAAAGGAGCCAAGGGCGCCTCTTTTATGAGTAAGCAGGATGTGGCCTGGATCAAGACGAACTGGTTGTTGCTGCTGGTGATTATTTTTGTAGTTTCCGCAATTATCCTGCAGATCCTGCAGATGATGAAGTTCAACATCCTTAAGCCGATTGTGTTGATCGGGACCTTTGCTTTAGCCATGGCCTTTGCAGCTAACGATCTGGTCAACTTTATTGGTGTTCCACTGGCTGGATTCCACTCTTACATAGCAGCTATGGCCTCGCCCGACCCACTAAACGTGACCATGGGGATTTTGAGTAAGAAGGTGCAATCAGAGACCCTGATCCTGCTCGGTGCGGGAGCTTTAATGGTCGTCACTCTGCTGCTGTCCAAAAAGGCGCGTTCCGTGACTGAAACCTCGCTGCAACTCAGTCAGCAGGAAGAGGGGAACGAGCGCTTCGAGTCGACGGCTCTCTCTCGCGCGATCGTGCGACTGGTTCTGCATATTTTTGATACTGTCCGAGCGGTTGTTCCCAGTGGCGTACGCAGTTGGGTCAATAATCGTCTCGACCCTCAGAATGCGCCGGTAGTAGAGGTTGCCGGTGGACGGCCCTCGTTTGATTTATTGCGCGCTTCGGTCAACCTGATGGTGGCCAGTGGTGTGGTCTCTTATGCGACCTCCAACAAGCTTCCGCTCTCAACCACCTACGTGACTTTTATGGTCGCCATGGGCAGTTCTTTTGCCGATCGTGCCTGGGGACGTGAGAGTGCTGTCTACCGGGTGACTGGGGTGCTGACTGTTGTCGGCGGCTGGTTCATGACTGCGATTATCGCTTTTACCTCGGCCGCAATTTTTGCCACTGTTATCTTCTACCTGCAAGCAGTCGGTGTTCTCCTGCTGATTGCGTTTGCCGGGGCGCTGATCTGGAACGCCCATCGCAAACATAAACTCATGGCCGCCGATGCTGAAAAAGAGGAGATCTTCAACCTTAAGTCGATCGAAGATCCGTACAGCAGCGTCGAGACCACTTTCGAGCATATGAGTTTTATGCTCAAAGAGATCCGTGAATCTCTCGATACTGTCCTTGGATCGCTGTTTATTCAGAACTTTGATCGCATCGGTGGTGAGCGGCGCAAGGTCAGTAAAATGCAGCAGTGGACTAATATCATCAGTGCCAACGTTTTTAAGTCGATGCGGTTGCTCGATCAAAAAGGGCTTGTGCTTTCAAATATGTATCCGCAGGCTATTCGTCGGCTGCAGAAACTCTCCGATGGCTATCGCGATATTGTGCTGCGAGCCTACACCCATGTGGGGAACCACCATGAAGGGCTGCTGCCGGTTCAGGTCGAGGAACTCGAACGGATCAGGCAGTTGCAGGATGAGATCCTGCTGGCGGTCGAGGAGACTTTCAGCCAACGTAAAACTGCCAATCTGGAGGAGCTGGTTGAGAAGAACCAGCAGCTGGTCACGTTGGCGGATGAGTTAAACGATAGCCAGGTCTCGCGGATCAAAGACAACTCGTCGAAAACCCGACTGAGTATCCTTTATTACGGGATCATTGGTAACGCCAAGATGCTGTCAAAACAGAGCATCGAACTGCTTGAGATTTTCGAGCAATCCTTCGGCGGAGTCGATAGGAGAAAAGATAGACGGTAGTCTCAGCGTGACGAAACAACGGCTCCCTCACCCTTTTCGGGTGGGGGAGCTTTTTCTGTGCGGATAAAAAATCGTTTTTTTAAGGTATTCCCTTGGCACGCCTGCGCCTTTCTGGCATAATCCCCCGTCTTTTTAAAAAATAACGCTATTTAAAAGGTTTAACTGATGTCGGAAAAGATTCGCAATATCGCCATTATCGCCCACGTTGACCACGGTAAGACCACACTGGTTGATGCCATGCTGATTCAGTCCGGGGTGTTTCGAGAGAACCAGGCTATTACCGAACGGGTGATGGACAGTAACGATCTGGAGAAGGAGCGGGGGATAACGATCCTCTCGAAGAACCTTTCTGTTCATCACGGCGACCTGAAAATCAATATCGTCGATACCCCTGGCCACGCGGATTTCGGTGGCGAGGTTGAGCGGATCCTGAAAATGGTCGATTCGGTATTGTTGCTGGTCGATGCTTTCGATGGTCCGATGCCGCAGACCCGTTTCGTGCTGAAAAAATCTCTCGATCTAGGAATCAAGCCGATTGTTGTCATCAACAAGATCGACCGGCCCGGCTCCCGACCAGAAGCTGTTGTCGACATGGTTTTTGATCTGTTCTGCGAACTGAACGCTAACGAAGATCAGCTTGATTTCCCGATTGTTTACGCCAGCGCCAAAAATGGCTACGCCATGCACGAGCTGGAGGATGAGTCAGACAACCTGGAGCCTCTGTTTGAAATTATCCGCGATCGGGTCGACCCGCCGCAGGTCGATGGTGATGCTCCTTTTCAGCTGCTGGTTACCAATATCGCTTACAACAAGTTTATTGGTCGGATCGCGACTGGAAAGATTTTTAATGGCCAAGTCAAGTCGGGTGAGACTGTGGCATGGATCAATAAAGATGGTGACGTAAAAAATGCTCGGATCAGCAAGCTGCTCGGCTACCAGGGGTTGCAACAGGTTGAGGTGGATGAGGCTTTTGCCGGTGATATTGTCACTATTGCAGGATTTGAAGAGTTGGGAATCGGTGAGACTCTGGCTTCCGCCGAGACGCCAGTCGCACTGCCTTATGTGGCGATTGATGAGCCAACCCTGTCGATGAACTTTATCGTCAGCAATTCTCCGTTTGCCGGTCGCGAAGGTAAATATGTCACTTCGCGGAATATCCGTGATCGCTTGATGAAAGAGATCCGCACCAACGTTTCTCTGCGGGTTGAAGATACCGACAACACCGATACCTTCAAGGTTTCCGGTCGTGGTGAATTGCACCTGTCAATTCTGATCGAGAACATGCGTCGCGAAGGTTTCGAGATGTCGGTCTCCAAGCCGGAAGTTATTTTCCGCGAGATTGACGGGCAGCGTTGCGAGCCGATGGAGTATCTGTCGATCGATGTACCGGAAGAGTATCAAGGTGCAGTTATCGAGAAACTTGGATCCCGTAAAGCTGAAATGGTTTCGATGCAGCCGATGGATGGTACCAATCGGATAGAGTTCATCGTTCCGGCGCGCGGCTTGATCGGTTTCCGGACAGAGTTCATGACCGAAACCCGTGGTACCGGGGTGATGAATCACACCTTCCACGAGTACGCTCCCTACAAAGGACCAATTGTTGGCCGTAAAAACGGTGTCTTGATCTCTATGGACGCTGGAGTAACGATCGATTACTCGCTTTTCAGCCTACAGGACCGCGGCATTCTGTTCGTCGGTTCGGGGGTTGATGTCTATGAAGGAATGGTTATCGGCCAGAACGCTAAAGAGAACGATCTGGTTGTTAACGCTTGTCGGGGTAAAAAACTGACTAACGTACGGGCGTCCGGTAGTGATGATGCGATGCGCATGACCCCGCCGACCATTCTGTCGTTGGAGCAGGCTTTGGAATATATCAATACTGATGAGCTGGTTGAAGTCACGCCAAAATCGATCCGCTTGCGTAAGCGCTACCTTGACGCCAACGAGCGGAAAAAAATGGAAAAGAAACTGAAATAGTTTCATCAAGCTTTACAGAATAGAAAAGGCCTGTCCAGAACGGACAGGCCTTTTTTTGTTATTAATCCATCTGCAGCCGTTTAATCTTTTCCACCAGCGTTGTTCGATTTATCCCGAGCAGATCGGCTGCGCGGGCCTTAACCCCACCTTTCAATGTCAGTGCCTGTAAAATCATTTGTCGTTCAATGTTGGCAATCACACGATTCATGTCGACCCCATCTTCTGTTACCTGTGGCGCTGTTGTCAGGTTTTCTCTGCTGACGTTGCCGATATCGGGAGGGAGGTCGCTGCAGGTGATG
>CALZLE010000524.1 GCA_945788205.1 uncultured Desulfuromonadales bacterium | reverse complement strand
TTTACGTTGATGATAATAGCCGATCATGAACAACCCCTGTTCCTCAGGCTTTAGGGTTTTAGGATAATCGGTGAATTTGCTAATAATATCACCGATCTTCTGCTCCAAGCTGAAGGCCCAACCGCGTTTTTCTGGATTTTTGCGCAGTTTTGCAATGTGGTTGTTTGAGTTTTTCAACAACAGATGAAACACAAGACCGGGCGTCGCTGCCGCTGCCGCAAGATAGCGATCCTTTATCGTTGCATTCGCACCAGGGATTGCATCTTCCTGTGCTTTCTCCAATACGGCAAAAAGCCGTCCCAGCAGATAGGGCAAATCTGTCCTTTCGGGATCAAACGACACGGGCACCTCCATTTGTTTGTTACGCACCAGATACGCCTTGAGCAAGGCGGCGCGGAAATATGTGACATTCTGCTCGGAGCGGATACGATCTAGCACCACTGGCAGCAGATTTTGCGGGTAGGGACAACCGGAGAGCATGGCGCGGGTCAAACCACCGGCCAGCACCGGCGAAATATTCTCCGTTTTGCCGAGCGTTGCGGTCTGCGCCAACAACCGCCAGAGCGGCGGAAACTCGGGCTCGTTATCGAATTGCCGATCAATATTCAAACACTGGTAATGCACACCGACCCGCTTGAGCAGGTCGCCAAAACTGGTTTCCTGCCAGAAGCGGATCGACAACCGAGCAGCATTGGGGGCTAAGCCGAGGATGCAGAACTGCACATCAGCATCCAGATCGGGCAGCATGTCGATCGGTTTTTTGCCGTCACGAACCGCCTTGAGCAGATCATAAATCTCTTTGGCAGAGTGACGATCATCCTGCTCGCCACTCTCTTCGTCAGCGTCCGATGGTTCAAACAGAGAGACAAGCGCCGGTTCCAGCGACGTTGACCGCTTGGCCCAGAAAACATAAGTGGTGTCACCGATGCTGATTTTCTGACGACTTTCCAGGGCCAGCAGATAGTTCAGAGCGGTGGTGTAGGCGAAAGCGGAATGTTCATTGACCGAAGCCTTGTCTTGCTTGTAGGAGACAAAGGCGCTGGCGTTATATGAAACGATGTACCCGCCCGAAGTTTGTCCGCCACGCACTCCCTTGATAGGGGTATGGACACGTGCCAACGGTGCATTTTCAGCGCCGCTTATCAGGCATTGGCCTTCCGGCGCATCGGAATTTTCCTGACCGTGCTGCAGCCATCTTTTGTGGATCGGTTGCCGGTCGTGAATAAACCCGGTCACGCCATCCAATCGGAAAACCAGGTTAGCGTTACAAATCTCGTCCCACGGTTGGAATTGCGCTACAACCTCTTCGCTTCGGCCGCAATCCCACTGCGTGAGAAATGAATTTACAGCGAAAAAGCCAGGGTCATCGATACCTTGGACGACAATTTGTAAATATCCGTTGAACGCTGAGAATCGCTCTCGATTCTTCCCGGTAGCACCATCGCCATCCGCTCCGAAAACATAGGCGGCCTTATCCCAGAGAAAGTTAGCCTTCACCCCGGAGGTACGTGTGACCGCAGCAGGGACCGGCAGTTTGCGCGGGCGCTTCTTTTTACCGTCACCTTCCCGCAAATCCTCAATTCCCCGCAACGAGCCATCCTCTCCCAACACCAACGCGAAGGAGATGTTTTCAACGCTGGTACCGAAGGCGGGCATTTCAGCGTCGGGATCATCGAGCATCCGCTGGTAATAACTGTTTAAGGCCTGCAGAATCATGCGCACACCTCCGCAGACAGAGGTGATGGCGGTGAAATGATGCCGTTATCCATGCTGGCGCGGAAAAAGAGCGGCGTCATGTCATTGGCAAAGTCGATATCGAGGAGCATGTAACCGAGGTCTTTTTCCTGACCGGCATAGTGGGAGGCGGGAACATCCCCTTCGACCAGTTCGAATGAGGCGGGAAACTCGCGGCAACCGAGGCAGGGTTGATGAAAAAACTGCCCCTTTCTGGCCCGGCGATTGAAAATATCGAGATGCTTTCCCTCGTTCTCATCAGGGCCAGCTTTGTCGGTCAGCACAAAGTGGGCTTCGATGATGTACTCGACATCGCGCAACAGCGTCGAAGCGCGCTGCTGCCGATTCTTGCCCTCATCGACAAGAAAATAGAGTTGTTTGTTCTCCCGCATGACAGTCGCGGGGTTCGGCTTGGGGATTTTGGAACTGACTTCGTTGCGCCGCACATTGTCAAATTTGATTTGCCGCTGCACGTGAATCTTGTCGATCACCCAGCGGATCGCCGGTTTCCAGTGAATCGCCTCCAGAATCCCCCGTGCGGCGGAGGGCGTCATCGCATCGTACGAGACGCGTTCCACCTTCATTTCTGGACGGCTAAAAAGAGCATAATCGCCCCACACCCGCAGCTTGATACCATACGCCATAGGCTTCCCTCCTTCGATTACGAGATTTGCGGGCCGCCGGGATGACGGCCCGCGCAGAACCAACTTTTTTACCTCTATATTTCAATCCACGTTCACGAGAGAACGACCTCTCAACACTAGCAGGCCTTCGATAAGTTTCAAGTTCATAGAAGTAAAGAAGTTAAATCATACAATCCTCCGGGTCCCAATACTCTCCCCTCTCTCCACACAAGCCGACAGCCTCATTGTAAGCCGCCAGATTGCATAAAACCGGGACATCGCCCACCATCTCCAGGGCATCCGGGCGCAGCTTAGCGAAAACATTCGCCCTGACCGCAACCGTGTACGGCTGCAATTTTCTGAGCAGCAAGCGCGGAAACTCCACGTAACGCAGCTGCCGCACCAGCTCTTCCGCCTCCGGCTCTTCCGGTATGATCACGCCGATACTCTCATCCTCGATGAAACGGAAACTCTCCGCCACCGTGCGGAAAGGCAGATCGATATCGGCGTTCAAATCTCTTTTTCCAGGAAATAGTGACAAAATCTGTTTTTTATCCAGCCCCTGCACGTCGTAGAGCAGATCAAAATAACACCGCATCATCTGCAATCCGATCGGGTCTGCATCAGGCAAGCTACGCAACGCTTCTTCAGCCCGCGTGGCGCAACGCTTGACCCAGGGCATGGCGACCGGTTGCTCCGGCTGGTACACATAAACCTGCCCGAACTTGCCCAACTCGTTAAGTTTCCCTTCACGATTGCAACGACCTGCGGCCTGGGCGATGGAATCGAGTCCGGTCATGGCGCGATAGACTACCGGAAAATCGAGATCGACCCCGGCTTCGACCAGCGAAGTAGAAATCACCCGGCAAGGCAAGTCAGCTTTTAGTCGTTCGCGAATTTCGGCCAGCACCCGGCGGCGATGCTCCGGGTACATGTTGGTGGACAGATGATAATTAGCGTCAGATTTCGGCAACATTTCATAAAGCGTGCGCGCCTGCGGCTTGCTAGAAACGATACAGAGAAGCTGTTGTTGAGCCGCAACTCGTGCGGCCAACTCTGTGTCGGTCAGCTGGCCGACGAATTCAACCTGGGTTCGACGCAGATCTTCGTACAACTGCTGCGGCTGTTCGACAATTTCCTGGACACCCGGCAGCCGGGTGCGCAGCTGGATGCTGTCGAACGCGGGCTGGGTGGCGGTACAAAGGACGACGGTACACTGGTAATGATCAACCAGTTCCCGCAACGCCGCCAGGCAGGGTTCCAGATATTCAGTCGGGATCGCCTGCGCCTCGTCGAGAACTATCACGCTACCCGCAATGTTGTGCAGCTTTCGGCACCGGGACGGCTTATTGCTGAACAGCGACTCGAAAAACTGCACGTTTGTCGTCACCACCACGGGAGCATCCCAGTTCTCCGCTGCCAGCCCACGCTTGCGGTTGTAGGCCGCTTCTTCCGGATCATCTTTTTCCTTGAAATTGCTGTGATGCTCCAGAACCGCGTCACGGCCGAGAATATCCTGGAAAATACCCGCATTCTGTTCGATAATCGATGTGAACGGGATGGCATAAATCACCCGCCGTTGCCGATTGGCAACAGCATGATCGAGGGCGAAGGAGAGCGACGAGAGGGTTTTACCGCCGCCGGTCGGCACGGTCAGCGAGAAAATCTGCGGTGCGCTTTGGGCTCTGCTGCGACAGTCCGCCAAAACCTGCCGACGCTTGGCATTTACCGGCGTGGAAGCTGCCTCGGCGGCAAGATGATTCAGGTGCTGATCCAGCTTCTGCTTAAGCGGCTCCAGGTTACAGCCCCTATCCGGCCTTGCCTTCGCTCTCTCTCGATCGCAAAACCCTTCGGTGTCGAGAAAGTCAGCATCGACCAGGCAGGAGAAGATCATCCGGGCAAAAAAAGCCAAGCTGAAACCGGCGAGATGTTGCGACTCTTTCGGCAGTTGAAAGGGGAATTTCAACTCACCACGAATGTCGATTTCTGGAACCAGTTCGACGTCCGACGGGATCTTCTTGTGGCGTAAGCGGTGATGCAACCCTCCCTCCTGCTTGCCTCCATCAGGCAATCCGCCATGGTGCCCGACAACCGCGTACGCCAATAGAACTCCAAACGGACCCAAGCGCTCCTTCGCGAGACGCGCGCCAAAGGTGGAATGGTCAACCTTGCTTGAACTCCCCTCCAGACGCTTAATGAAGCCCAAAGTTGCCTTGCCAGCATCGTGCAAGAGTCCGGCGTTCTCTCCCCACTCCTCCGCCCCGAACACCCCCGCAAAGTCTTTCGCCCGTTTTGCCACCCCCTGCAGATGCTCCTCCAGCGTCTGCCAATCCGACTTATCTGGGTTATCCGTTGAATGAGCGTAGTATTCCATCTCCCCCCCTCTCACGCCAATCAATTAGAACCGGTGAGCAATCATGTCCGATCCAATTTCCGCCCACATTCTCTGAAATTGTCACAACAACATTGCACTGAATCCATCTCCCATCAAAGGTTTCCGCGTCAGCATCAAAGACCAATTCTGCCTGTTTTATTTCTAGCTCAGGCCACCTTTCCATCGCCCGGAACAAGGAGGATTGACAATAACCAGCAAGGATTCGATTTCTCTCTACAGCATATAATTGCGGATAAATACATAACGATAGTAAATCAATCCTGGCCTGCAGAAATCCCGATGAAACGGCC
>CALZLE010000523.1 GCA_945788205.1 uncultured Desulfuromonadales bacterium | reverse complement strand
CCACTTCTCGTTCATAGCCAAGCAGATAGCGCATTTCACTATTCGGCTGCAGCGGATTGTCCCCATCACGATCCGCGCGTGAATCGTAATAGCCGGCTTCCAGACTGAAAATCCCGCCCTGCAACGAGCCACGCACGCTTGCACCATAGGAATTCAGCCGCGGCGAAGCAACCCGGCCACTGGCCGAATTAAAGCCGACCGGACTTTTCCAAAAGCCCCGGTAACCGTACAATGCCAACTCGTAACCTTCGATATTTTTCGACAAACGTGCAGCCAGTTCAAAATCCTCGAACCAGTCGTCCGGCTGATCGGCATCAATCACCGCGTCCTGACCGGCAATTCTTCCCAGATTCGGGCTCCAGTAGGAAAGCCGCTGACCACTCAAATAGCGGTCACTGTCAAAACGGGGAGTCAATGCCAGGTCGATGGTTGCCCACTCGGGAAACAGGCTGACCAGCACCGCATCGGACGGAGCCTTCAAATACTCCTCGTCACGGCCGATGAAAAACGACTGCCAGTCTTTCGGAAACAGGTCGTTGATAAACAGCAGATCGCCGGTTCCCCAGGTGAGAATTTGACGACCGATTTTGACATCCATCGTGTAGGTCGGTGAAAAAAGCAGATTAGCTTCACGCAGATCGACGATCCCGGCACCGGTTTCCAGATCGACACTCTCGCCGGCAGTCACTTCGTCAGCGACCAGATCTCCACGCAGCTGCAGGGTTACCGCATCAAATTGATGATTGTAATCGAGCTGCAGCCGTCCTTCCAGCAGGCTGGTGTCGCGCTGATAATCATCTTCCTGCAAACGGGTACCACCACGCAGATCGAGAAACCCGTGCAGCCCGGACTGTTCCAGCAGCCCAAACGCCAATGTCTGAGTTGGCAACAGCAGTAGACAAATGAGAAGTAATCGCAACATCATGCCCTCTTACTTGCCGACTTCGCGTGGCGGTCGCCGCAAGAACCGTTCGGTAAAAATTCGCGGGTTGAGGTTGTTGTCGTAACTGATGTTGCTGAAACTGTTGATCGTGCTGGTCCCGGCACGCAGGTCACTCGCTTTTGCATCGATCACTGTCGGATGACCGTCGATGATTTCAACTTTCAGTGCCTCGACCTGCCGATATGCTTGCCCCTGCAGATCGTAATAGATTGCTTTGAGCGGCAGAAAGTTCTGTTTGTCGATCCAGACCTGGTACCAGGCAAATTCGACAGAATTGGCATCTTTTGGTTCACTTCTCAAAACATAAGCCTCGGCTGTTTCTTCGACGAGCTGGTGCTTATCCTCTTCAGTGCCACGCCCGGAAACATCTTCGTAATAGAAATCTGAACCGACGAAACTGGTCCGCTTGTCCCCCGGTGCGATCCGTTTTTTCAGATTGAGGGCGGGCAACCAAAGCCACCGATCGTCGTCGCGAGCAGCATTCTTCCAGACCAGAAATGCCATTTTGCGGACATCGGCCGGGGCCTTGAAATAGACGTAGAATTTTTGGTCATCCCCCTTGTCGGTCAGTCGCAGCATGGTGAACTGACGACTGCGGGTACTGCCATCAGGGGCGGTGATGGTCATAGTGATATCGGCGCGACCATCCTTGCCGGCATAGTAAGAAGCGCGGTTGGCTTTTTCGACGATCTCTTCAGCGCTCGGCGCAGCAAGTGCCAAGGTCGGCAACAGCATCAAGAGTAAAAGTATCTTTTTCATTTCAATCTCCTTCTGGAGTTATTTTTCCAACAATTTTTTTGCCAGCGGCGTCAACAGCGCCGAAAGGATAAACAGGGTCGACAGCCAACTAACCGCCATAATGGTGGCGAGAAAAAAGCCGACCGTGTTGTACGGCACCAGCGGCGCCAGCAGCAGCGGGGTAAAACCGACTGAGATGATGATGGCATTGCGACTGATCGCCAACGCCGGCTCTTTAAACATTTCCGCGCTGGCTGCTTTCCAGCTGCCTAATTTGCGGCTCAGTTCACGAGAGCGCTGCAAAAAGTGAATCGCGAAGTCGACCGACAGGCCAAGGGTCAAAGCCGAAAGCACCGCGACTGGCATATCGTAATCTTTGCCGACCCAGCCAATGATGCCGTAAATCAGGGTGATGGTGAAGGAGAGCGGAACCATCGCCATCACACCGAACCAGAAAGACCGGAACAACAGCACCATCATCACCAGCACAACAACAAAACTACCCCCGAGTGAAGCGAGCATACCGCTGACCATCCGCTCCTGCCAGACCACGTTCAGGTAGGTCAGCCCGGCCCACTCCATCTTGACCGGCAACGGCGGCGGATTATCGACAAAATACTGATCAACCATTGTGACCACCGTCTCCATATCTTTATTGTCACCACTGGTCAGCTGAATCCAGACGTTCGCCTGCCGGTAATCACGGGTAACCAGATGGAACAGACTGTCTTTCTTTTTGGTCCCTTCCAGCTGGGTGAAGACCTGCCCTACGGCAGCAGCATTGCCTGGCACAGTGAAGTTGAGTTGATTGATATCTGCGGACAAATCCTGGCGATACTGCAGCTCAAAACTGGCTTTCTGCAGCGCATCAACCAGGCTGGAACTTT
>CALZLE010000522.1 GCA_945788205.1 uncultured Desulfuromonadales bacterium | reverse complement strand
GCCAACGCCTGCATTTCTGCGCCAGAAAGGATTGAACCAGCCGGATTTGAAGGAGAATTGATTAACAGCCCACGGGTCTTGTCTGTTATCAACTCACGGACCTGTTTAGGCCGTGGCTGAAAGCCATCCGCCGCCGCGGTCTTAACCAGCACGGGGTTACCACCAGAAAACTTAACAAACCCTGGGTAGCAGGCATAACCGGGATCGGGCAGAATCAGCTCGTCACCTTCTTCAAGCAGAGCAGAAAACAGCAGCAGCATCAATGGGCTGGTCCCGGAAGAGACAATCACCTGCTCAGGTCGCACCTCAACCGCATACTGGTCACGATAATGTCGGCAGATTTCCTGTCGCAGTTCGAGCAACCCCAGTGAATGGGTATAGGACGTCGCACCTTCAGCGAGAGCCTGTCCGGTTTCGGCCAGAACCGCTGGTGGCGTTGCAAAGTCGGGCTCGCCGAGACACAGGTAGATAATCTCCCGGCCGGCAGCCTCCATCTCTTTGGCACGCTCCATCACTTCCATGGCCAGAAATGGCGTAACCACCTGCGACCGCTGTGACAGCTTGATATCCATGACCTTCCTCCTACTCGCCGCCAAGCTTAATCCCCGCACCAAGTGATTGCAACCCATTTTCAGTCCCAACAGCTGAACCGTTGCATTCGTCCGCAACAGCAGGTAAAGTGTGCAAAATTTGACAGAATCAGGACCAAGAAGATGATGTTTCGAACCCTATCAACCCTCCTCATAGCCCTAGTTTTTGGACTCTTTCCGCTGACTGCGATCGCAGAAAAAAATCCAGAAGCAGATGCACGCCGCCTGGTCAATGCACTCGGCTGCAAGGGCTGTCACAAGCTGGAGGGGGATGGAGGGTCGCTGGCCCCCGAACTCGATCACATCGGCTCCCGCATGACCCGCGATCAGATCAATCAACACCTTGCAGCCCATGCAGATTCCCGCCAAAAGGGATTTATGCCAAGCTACAACACCACCTCGCAAGCCGAGCTCACTCTGCTCAGCAATTTCCTTTACAACCTTCAGTAATCAGTCAGTAGATAAACTATGTCGCAAAGAATGACCTTAATCACCTCGCCGGTATTTATCTCAGAGGCTCATCTAAAAAAAGCTGGTAGCTTTGCCGCCCTGTTTGGTAACGACAATCCCCTCTGTCTCGATATTGGCTGCGGGATTGGCGACTTCATTGTTCAAGAGGCCAAACGCTTTCCGAATCAGAACTTTATTGCCATCGATATTTTCAACCAGGGTTGCAGCAAAACGTGCAGCCGGATCGAAACATCCGGCCTGAAAAATATCCGCATGATGCGCATCGAAGCCCGTTACCTGTTGCACCACTACCTTGGCAAAGACAGCTTGGAAACGCTTTATATCAACTGCCCCGACCCATGGCCCAAAAAGCGCCACCGGAAACGTCGACTGCTCAACGAGGATTTCCTCAATTTGGCGCTATATTGTTTACAACCGGGCGGAGTTCTTAATTTCACCACCGATTTTGTCGATTACGGCGAAGCAACCGGTGAATTGCTTGCAGCCGATACTCGTTTCAGCAACCTCCACGCAACCCCATATACCCATGAACTTGGAGATTATCCAATTTCCAAATACATGCGCCGCTTCCTCGAGCTGGGACAACCGATCTATTTCTGTCGTTACGCAAAAAAAACAGGGATTCAGATCGATCCGCCTTCGCTGCAGAAAGGTTTCCGGCTGCGTTGGCCGAAGGAGGATGCGTGACCTGGCTGACTGCTGACCTGCCTGGGACCGGTGGCATCTACAAAGAGCAACCGGAGGATTTCCAAGTGGAGGAAATCCCTCTCTACCCCTGCTCTGGTCGTGGCGAACATCTCTATCTGTGGATTGAAAAAGAGGGGATCAGCACTCACGAGCTGTTGAATCAGCTCAAAAAAGGGCTCAAGATCAAAGACCGGGAGATCGGCTACGCCGGGCTCAAGGATGCCCGGGCCAGAACCAGACAGATGGTTTCAATCCCCTTTCGCAACGCCCAGAAGCTTGACCAGCTACAGCTCCGTAAAGCCGCAATTCTGCAAAGCCAACGGCACGGCAATAAATTACGCCTCGGCCATCTGGCTGGCAATCGCTTTACCATTCGACTAAGGAACTGTCATCCGGAAGCCGTACAGCGGGCAACAGAAATTCTACAAGTATTAGAGCAGCAAGGCGTTCCAAATCGGTTTGGTGAACAACGCTACGGCAGCCTCGGTAATTCCGCAACACTGGGACTGCTGCTCCTGCAAAAAAACTATGTCGAATTCTGCCGAGAACTGCTTGGCGACCCGGAACTGATTCGTAACAGCGAATGGCGAGCCGCGGCCAGCGCCTATCGACAAAACGATCTGAGCGAATGTCTCAGATTACTCCCCCGACACATGCGCGATGAACAGCGCCTGGTCAGAACACTGCTAGAAAAAAAAGCCCCTCGACAAGCCGTTCTGGCCCTGCCGCACAACCTGCTGCGCCTCTACCTGTCCGCCTATCAGTCGCAACTCTTTGATCAACTATTGGAACAACGACTGCCAGACCTACGGCAATTGCATGTCGGTGACATCGCCTATAAACATGAAAACGGTGCCTGCTTCCGGGTTGAAGATGCACGAGCAGAGCAGGACCGGGCCGACCACTTCGAAATCAGCCCAACGGCTCCCCTGTTTGGCTTTAAGGTGATGCTGGCAGAAGGTCAAATCGGAACAACTGAACAGCAACTCCTCGCAGCGTCAAATCTGACAATCCATAACTGGAAGCTGGAAAAAGGGCTGGCAATGCCCGGCGAAAGACGTCCGTTGCGGGTTCCGCTGCAACAAACCAGTGCTGAATCTGACGCACAAAACGGGCTCAAACTCTGCTTTTCACTTCCTAAAGGGAGCTACGCAACCAGCGTTTTGCTTGAAATAATTAAATAAACAACTACCAACAATGAGAACATCCAGATTGACATGAATTACCCAGTCTGATAAACAAAACAGATCAAAATATCGTTTTATTACTTCCGGATATTCATTCGCCGATGAAATTAATTCTTTCTGCAGGCACTCTCTATACTCTCCCCCTTCACAAGGCCTTCGAGATTGCTCGCGATGCTGGTTTTGAAGGGATTGAAGTCATCGTCAACCATGACTATGAATACAATGCCGGCGAAGAGTTGCTCGCCGATGTCATTGAAATTCTTCCAATTTCTTCAATACACGCGCCCTTTTTCGAAATTAACGGCTGGGGAAACAAAATCAAACAGCTGGAAAAGACCGTCAAACTTGCCACAAAATTCAATATTCCATTGATCAACTTCCACCCCCCGGCATGGCTTTCCCTGGAACGGAAATTTTGGCGCTGGCTTAATAAAATCAAAGATTTTCAGGCCGAAATCGGCAACAATCAAGTTCTGGTCACCATTGAGAATATGCCTGCAAACGGGCCACTGGGCTGCAATCCCTATTTTCTCAACAACACGGAGGCGTTGATCGATTTTTTACAGGAACGAAATCTGTTTCTCACCTTTGATACTGCCCACATGGGCACTCATAAAGCTAATTTTCTGACCGATTTTCATCACTGCTACAACACCGGTCGGATCAAGAATGTGCATTTTTCCGACTACGCCAACGGCAGAGAGCACCTCCTGCCTGGCCACGGTAAGCTACCGCTGACCCGCTTCCTCAATCACCTGCAGGAAACAGGCTACGACAAAACTGTCACCCTGGAACTGACTCCGCAAGAACTTCCCGAAGAAGAGCACCTGATACGAGAAAGCTTAGCGAACATCTGCACTTACCTACGCAACGAAACCGGAAATCAGCTCAAGAACGCCATCTAGACTAAGTTACAAACAAAAAAAGCCGCCCAAACGCTGGCAGCTTTTCCCAATTTCATTCTTTTTATAACTTCCCTAACGAACAATATACACTGAGCAACTGGCATTGAGCGCAACCTTGCTTGAAATTGAACCGCGCAGAGCTCGCAAAACCCGACCCTTTCCCGTTGAACCGATGACGATGACATCGCATTCTTCCTGCTCAGTAAACTTTAACAGCGCATCATCAACTTCACCATAAACAATCTCTTTACGAAGATGGACATTCGCATCGGCTGCGGCTTTATCAACAACATAAAAGATTCGCCGCTGTCGTTCCTCCCAATCATCTTTGCGGTTACGCGCTGGTGCGATGGACAGATCTGTCAATACCGGAGCTTCTTTCGACGGCAACACAATCACCGCGTATAGAGTGCTCCGAAAACGCTGGGTACTCGTTGCTGCTGCCAGCCGAACCGCCTCTTCGGCAGCTTTATCAGAAGCAGGAGAACCATCAATCGCGACCAGTATTTTCTTGCTTAAATTAAGCATCTTACCCCGTGTCCGTGCAACTGTTTCGCACATCCTAGACAAGTCACTGTGGGCTGTCAACAACATAAAAAAAATCAAATTTACAGACCGTTTGACAGAAACAGAACAGCGTTCTACAATTAACAAAAGCTCGGCGATTGACTTTGTCAAGAACGGTGCCCTATACCGCTTGACAGCGTCCTGTCACGGGGCTAAAATCACCCGTCTTATATATATGAGAAATTCACAAGAAGGATATAGACACCATGGTCAAAAAAGATAAGTCGGAATATATCATCCAGGCGGTTTCACATGCCCTCGACCTCCTCGAACAGTTCCATGATGATGTTGATGAACTGGGAGTAACCGAGCTGAGCAAGCGCCTGAAACTTCACAAAAACAACGTTTTCCGACTGTTAGCGACACTGGAATCTCGTGGTTACATTGAGCAGAATAAGGCGACAGAAAACTACCGGCTGGGCTTAAAAGCGCTGGAGCTGGGTCAAACATTCATCAAACAGATGGGTCTTTTACGCCAAGCCAAACCAATCCTCGAGCAGATCGTAGAGGACTGTAACGAGACGTCATACGTTGCAATCTACAAAGAACATCACACGGTTTACCTCGATGTCGTTGAAACCGACTTGACGGTTCGGGTCGTTTCCCGCGTCGGCTCGCGGCTTCCGGCTTACTGTACAGCGGCCGGAAAAGTTCATATGGCCTTCATGACCGATGAAGAACTTGATGATCTGCTGTCGCATCTCAAGTTTGTCCAACACACACCGACCACCATTGCCAGCGCTGAGGCACTTAAAACCGAACTCGCGAAGGTGCGTGAGCAGGGCTATGCCTTTGATGATGAAGAGCTCGATTCTGGTGTTCGCTGCATTGCGGCACCGATCCGCGACTATACCCGTCGGATCGTTGGTGCCATCAGCATTTCCGGACCGAGCATGCGGATTAACAACGAACGAGTCGACAGTGAGCTGGTCCCGTTGGTCTTGAAAGCGGGTGCAGACCTGTCAACACGGCTCGGCTACCCAAAATAAGTAACACCTGCGCAAACTTTAAAGGCCCCTTCTCGGGGCCTTTTTATTTTCTGCCCCGAAGGAGGAGCTTTGAACCTGAGCATTGAGCATGAAATTGAGCAAGCTCACGCTGCCGGGGTCAGCCATCCGCAAAACCTCCCCTACCTGCTGGTGCCAGACCACCCGAACCAACACGGCGTACTTCTGGTACACGGCTTTGGCTCAACACCTCGAGAAATGCGCCTGCTTGCAGACTATTTGTACGAACAAAATTTCACCGTATTAGGCGTCCGCCTGCCGGGTCACGGGACCAGCTCTGAAGACCTCGCCAAACGCAGTAGCGAAGAATGGCTATCCGCTGTAGAACGTGGATATCTGATACTTCAACAGCTGAATCCAAAAGTCAGCGCAGTCGGACTCAGTACCGGAAGCCTGCTATTGCTGCAACTTTCCCAACTTCGTCCCATTACACGGTTGGTGCTACTGTCACCATACTTACGCTTAAAACATCCACTATCTCCATTTGTTAAATTCTTGAGTTTCTTTATCCCCTTCTCCCACCGGCAAATCGAAACCAGCGAGCGTCCATTTTATTACCAACGTCACCCCTTAAAGGCCATCGCTGAATTGAATCGACTCCGGTCACAAGTCAAAACAATCCTTAACCATATCAAAACCCCGACCCTCATTATGGCCTCAACGGGCGACAAAACCATCTATCCCGGAACCGCCGAACAACTCTTTAATCGACTTGGCAGCAAGAACAAAGCCTTCCACAGCTACGGTGATAACGTCCCCCACGTCTTGACCACAGATGAAAATCCCTGTAAAGAAGACGTTTTTCGGCGCACCCATGATTTTCTCGAAAAGGTCAAATGCAAAACTTAAAACAAAACATCTACAAACCGTCAAACCGGCCAGCGCAAACTTCGATGGCCGGTTTTCTATTAGTTTCTTCAGAGCCTTAATCTGGCACAAGCTCTCGCCAAAGATCCTCAACCTGTCGCAACGCCTCTTCAACCGTCCCTGAATTATCGATCACATAATCGGCCCGGGCCAGCTTTTCCTCCTGAGACATCTGTACCGCGATTCTTTGCTGGGCAGCGACTTCATCCAGATGGTCACGCTGCAT
>CALZLE010000521.1 GCA_945788205.1 uncultured Desulfuromonadales bacterium | reverse complement strand
GGATATGTTGAGTGCTCAAGCTGGCCAGGGTTTCGTAATCCCCCGGATTTTCAGCCAGAACTTTCTGATGGGCAGCGATTGACTCGAGCAGGGTTTTCTGATCTTTTGCCTGTTCAAAAAGAAGCCGAGCCTGGATTGCGCTTTGCTCAGATTGGGGGGTCGGTTCGTTAGGCCCCGCCGCTCGCCAATTGGGTTCCCATTGCATGGCACAGCCAGAAAGGATCATGATAAATATAATTGCGATCGCACCTCTAAGACCTCTCATCGTCATTGTTTGTTTTCCCTTCTCTGTGGATATGTTTATTTGTCAAATAGGTTCATGGAAAATTTACTCGGATCAATGCGATCTCTGCTCAGTCCTCGATTTCCCCAACCTGCTGGTATTCGCGACTCAGGTAACGGAGAACAAGCAGCCAAATCGAGCAGATAATCAATACCAACCAGCTGAGTTCTGGAATACTCAGCGGAGTCGGTAGCCAGCGGGTAAAGATCAGGATCAGAACGGACCCAAAAATTTTAAACATGCGGTAGCCGAACATGTCGATCCAGGCTTTTGCCTGATAAATCAGCAGGGAATCGATCGGCACGTAGAGCAGCTCCTTGGAGGCCCGGTTTATGGAGTAGGAAAGGCCCCGATCGGAGATCTTCGCTGCAGATATTAGCAGTAAGCCGGGTTGCATGAGAAAGCCGAACATACAGAGGATGATCATCCCCGGCTGTACCAGCAGCCCGGCAATGACGCCGAAGGCACGATGAATCAAAGGGGTGATCAGCAGGTTGACGATGATTGAAACACCACCCATGATGCTGAAAAAGATCGATAGAAAGGCAGTACGCATATCGACTTGGGTGTAATTGACCTCGACAGTCTTCATGAATTGATATTCGATCAATGGTGAGGCCAGTTGTGCAAGTAACAGGATCCCGGTGATCAAGATCAGAAAACGACTCCGTTTCAATGCTTGCCAGCCGCCGGAATAGCGTGTTTCTTGGCCATGCATGGTGACTTCGCAATAGAGCCCCAGTCGTTCCATCATCCAGGTCAGAACAAACAGGGTCAGAATAATTGCTGCAGCAACCAGCAGCATGTCAGCGGTTTTCAGAGCTGTTTTGTCGAGCAGCAGGGCAGCCACCAAACCACCAAGCACTCCGCCGACTAATCCACCGGTGCCGATAAAACCGTACCAGTTTTTCCCTTCGGCGGTGCTGTAGATCGAATTGGTTAAGCTCCAGAATTGCTCGACCATCAGCACGCCGAGGATATCGACAAAAATGTAAAAGCTGGTCGCGACAACTGGCCCTGGATCGAGCAGTAACAGTCGAAATACAACCAGTAACAGGCTGAGACTGAGGCAGGTGCCAAGCACGACTTTAAAGCGACTGAAGTGTTCAACCACCCGGTGGTAGCTGCCGATAAGCAATGCCATGGTCAGAGCGGTGCCGATCCAGACAAAAGGCAGCTGATCCGCACCCAGATACTCAATAAATAGTGATCGACTGGCCGGCTTAAGGTGGTAAAGCGCCATGACGATAAGGAGGAAGTTGGCAAACAGAAAACCCGCCCGGACACTAAGTCTCCGGTGGACTGGATAGCGCTGATTACAATGAGTGTTGTGGTTTTTTGATTTTATCATTTGCTTTTTTTGCCCATTTTCTAGTAAGATGCCGAACATGAACTCTAAATGTAAAGTATTTCTAATTTTCTTGCTGGTCCTGTTTTTCTCTTCCCCTCCAGTTTTTAGCTTAAGCCCGGCTCCTGCTTTGGAAACCTGTCGCAGTAATCGTCTGCAACAAGGCTTGGAATCCTGCTTGCGCGATCTGCAACTTGATAAATCGGTGGCCCGGAAAAAACTGAGTATCGCTCTGGTTGATATCACCGACCCAGATCATCCGCTGCTGGCGGAAGTTAACGGCGATCGAATGATGTACGCAGCCAGCCTGCCAAAGATCGCCATTCTGCTCGGGGCCTATGAGCAGATCGCAAATGGTGAGCTGGAATTAGACAGCGCAATCGAGGACAAACTGACGCGGATGATCCGCAATTCCTCTAATCGCGCGGCAACCGAAATGCTCAACAAGGTCGGAAAATCCTACCTGGCGGAATTGCTGCAGTCTCCCAAGTATCGTCTCTACGATCCGGCTTACAACGGCGGCCTTTGGGTCGGTAAAGACTATGGCAAAGCCGGGGCTTGGAAGCGTGACCCGCTGGCGAATTTATCCCACGGGGCGACCGCGTTTCAGGTCGCGCGTTTTTACTACCTGCTCGAAACTGGCCAGCTGGTGTCTCCGGAAATGAGCCTGGAGATGAAGGCAAAATTAAGTCAGCCAGCAATTCAGCATAAATTCGTCAAGGGTTTGAAGTCTCGCCCCGAGGCTGTCATTTACCGTAAATCAGGTTCATGGCGCCAGTATCATGCAGACAGTGCGATTATCGAACATGACGGTCGTCGCTATATCGTCGTAGCCCTGGCGGAAGATGCGCAGGGTGGTGCTTGGCTGAGTCGCCTGATCGCCAAGCTGGACGACCTTATTCTGCAATCCCCCTCTTCTTGAGCCGTTCCTGTTGCCTGTTTTCCAACAGGCGATGGATGCGCATCGCTAGAGTTTGATGGGCAACGGCAGAGTTGACCTTGAGTACGTTCGAAGAAACGATCACCAGATAGTGTAACAATTCCTCTCCCTGTTGTTCGATAATAGCGATCGAATTCAGAAGATTTTTTCTGTTTCCCTGGTACTTCCCGCACTCAAAACCTTCTTCTGGAGTACAGCTGTAAAGCGATCCTGATTTGAAATAAACAGCAGAATGCTTCAGTGCCGGGTGTGACGCGTAGCGGATCCGTTTTTCGGTCAGGTAGAGCAGTTTTTTCAGTTCCAAGCTGGAAAACCGATCGATCAGGGTTCCTTGCTCAATCTTCAACAGCAGTTGCAGCAGGCTGCGGGTATTGGCCCGACTGCTGCCGCCCGGAATCAGCTGTTTCCCGTTACGAGTGAAGAAACCGCCCTGGCGTAACTGATTTGGATCGATACCGTTACGTCGCAGTGGTTCCCGCATGCTGCGAATCAGTAACTGCATTAATGTTTGTTTGCTGGTTTGTTTCAGGAACTCATCAGCTTTTTGTGCCGTAACCGGGTATTGGTCACCAAACTGAACCATCAGCAGGTACTCGCGCAAGACCATCGCCGCAGCGGCGTTGGAACTGGGAGAAAGCATCCAGTCGAGCCAGCTCCAGAGATTTCCCGTGTCACCCAATTGGATGCTCCGATAAATCATCCTCTGCCGCTTCTCGTGCCAGATCGGGACTTTGTGGTGATCATTGAGAATGAATTGATCAGCAACAATCTGACGGTCACGGAGCAGCTTTTTTCGGGCTTCGATATCGTCTGGATAGCGGTCAGCCAGCGCCTGTAGAGTCGCTACTGCAATCAGAATTTTGCCCAGGCTGGCCGGATTGAAATTAACCTCACCCAGATGCTCGGCGTAGACTGGGTGTTGTTGATCGCTCAAATCGAGGATCGAAAAATTGTAGTTTTCCAGATCCTCACCCAGATAGGCACCGATCTCTTCGGTCAATTCGACATCGACTTCTGGCAATGTAACCTCGGTTGCTTCGAGCATCCGTAGCTGGATCTGATTGCTGTCGAACAGGGCACCGGGAAACAGCTTGCGACCCTTAACCTTCCCCTCCTGAAAAAGCTGGTATCCTTCCAGACGTTTAATGCCAGTTTGTCCGGCCGCATCGAGCGGATAGCTCCAGGCGTTACCATGCAGCAACAGTAGAATCAGACTATTCAGCAGAAATTTCATGGTTCAATCCCCCTGGGGAGGCGTGTCAGGTCGATTGGCTGCTTGCCTTTTTTCAGATCTCTATCGAGCTGGCGCAGATAAAGGTCTTTTTTCACCCGCTTGCTTTCCGCGAGCGGGCGTATTTGAAACAGCACGAACTGGCCGTCTAGAAAACCGAACTCAATATCGGCTGGCTTGGCCCGGCCATCCGAGCCTTGCAGGCTCGGAAACTCTTTCGGCAGCAACTCGGCCATGCGGCGTAGAATTTCTATTTCATCATCACTCAGGAGTTTTTCCGGCGTTTGCGCTCGTATTTTCTGAATGCCACCGGCGGGCAATAGCACCCTTTTTTGTATTGCGCTCGCCTGGGCGAGTAGCTGCACCTGGCCGGATTTTTTGTCGATCAGGATCTCTTCGGCCCGTTGGCCACTGACCGCTCCGCCGACCCCTTCGTTGACTGCGACATGTAACTGGCCGGGATCAGAATTGATCAGGTTGGCGGTTGCGAGGACCCCTGATTTATCGGCCGGAACCGATTTCATCAACAGCACCGAGGCATAGACATGTTCCGGATTCTGCATGTGCGCCTGCCGCCAACTATGGGCCCGTTGGCTGAAGGGAGAGGCCCAGACCTTGCGAATAGCGGCGACGATATTGTTGAAGCCGACCACGTGCGGTACGGTTTTGTTCAGCCCGGCACCGGTGAAGTTAGGCAGGTCTTCGACATTGGTGTCACTGCGGACGAAAACACCATAGCTACCATCAGGGCCGAAATGCTCATGCAGGGATTGTCGCAGTTCCGTGAGAAAACGATTGCTCAGCGGAGCCGATTCGATCTGTTGGCGCAATTGTGTGAGCAGTTGACGGGTGGCGCGTTGTTTGTCCTTTGGGGTGTCGATACTTTCTAGGTTTCGGTAGCCGTTTACCAGCCAGTCGAATAATTTCTCACCGCTGTTGGTTCTGGTTTCATTGAGCAGGCTGCGGAAGCGTCCGAAAGGGATCACCAGAGCATCGGGAACCAAACCCTGATAAATCTGTTTCAGCTCGCCCAGATTTGCTCCCTTGGGACCGGCGATTCGACCGGAATCGTTAGCTCGAATACTTGTCAGCGGCAGAATATTGCGCTGTTGCAAGTCGAGCTTCGCCATATCCGGACGGATCAGGTAATCACTCTTGGTTTGTTGGCGGAAGTATTTTTTCCAGTCGGCGGAGTCGGTTTCTATCTGCACTACACCTCCA
Source organism: uncultured Desulfuromonadales bacterium (assembly GCA_945788205.1). GTDB lineage: Bacteria > Desulfobacterota > Desulfuromonadia > Desulfuromonadales > Geopsychrobacteraceae > Malonomonas. The sequence continues at coordinate 12,182 of CALZLE010000521.1, read as the reverse complement.
GGGCTGACAGCCAGAATGATGGTTTCGCCGTTATGTTTATTCAGCTCACTCAGCAGTTGAGCCGAAACTGCGAGGTTGGGAATGCCGAGGTTACGGGCCAACAGCTGGATATGGGAGAGGCTGTTGCCGGCGTTGCGGGTCAGTATTCCGGCAACCGGTGGTAGTTCTGCAACGGTTTCCGGTAACAGGTAAATCCCTTTTGGGGAGAATTTGTGGGTAGCGGGGTCTTTTACAATTTCTAACCGACCGCGTGCCAGTCCCGGATTCAGTGGGCGCAAACCGGTCGTTGATTTGCCGAACAGAGTTTGGCTGGTGCCGCGAAGCTGTTGGCTGTCGATCAGCAGACTGTCGATGATCTGCACAATCGGTAGCAGTGGGCTGGCCCGCAACCGTTGCTGGAAGAAGCTGTTGACCAGCGGGTCGAGCTCTGCCAGATGTCGGACTGAGGTTTCGAATTGCACCTGTAGCTGTTGCTCAGCCCAGTGACTGATACGGGCCAGTTGGAGGAGTTGACGTTGATACTTTTCGCGTGTCAGCGGGCGCTGCAACAGGTTTTCGATGGTCTTTTTCTGGTTGTCCCTCTGCCTCTGTGACAGAAAACCGATGCCGTAGAGTCCGTCTAAACCTATCTCTATCCAGGCCAGTCGTTGACGGCGGTTCGTTTTTGGCAGTTGGTCCAGCAGCTGGTTAGCGCTTTGATAGAGACTATGCTCCAGATCAAGACTGGCGATCAATAAATCGAGCTGATGGTTTTTGTCTTTTTGTTGCAGCAATTCATTGCGGAGCTGAAAAAGCAGTTGACTGCTGCGGGCAAAACGGATGTTGGGGGACAGTTCTGATTCATTCTCCGGGAACCGGGAGCCGGTGTCTCCAAGCCCCAGCTTTCGGGCTTGTGCCAGCGGTTGCTTGTTGGGCCGGGTCACTTGCTCAATCAGTTCTGCTAAACGCAGATATGGCTCTCTTTGGTCCTCGCTGAACTCTCGTCCCGCGATTAGCACCAGTTCGGCATCGGCAAATTCCGGCCGACTGTGTAGCTTGATGCGGAGTCTTGAAAACTTTTTGTTCTGCTGCTCGATCTGCTCTGCCAGTTGGCGCATCTCGGTGAGCGGTACATGCTCCTGACCGTGGGGCAGCAGTCTGACTGCTTCGCGCCACAACAGAAAATCTTTCTTTTGCTGCTCCGGTTGCTCAAGCAGCCCGAGCAGCAGGGCTTTGCCGTGCCAGGTTTCATCCTCGGCCTGAATTGCACCTCGGTAATAACGGGCCTGGCGCAGGATCCAACCGTCATCTACCCCGATCAGGTACTGTTCAAGCATGATTTGTTTGAGCGATGCCTGCCAGTTTGGCGTGAGATAAAAACTTTCCGGCCAGAGATCAGCCAGCAAGGTCGCAATCAGGTAGTTATGTTGACGCAGTCTTTTGGCTCGCTCGCTCCATTCTCCGTGCTGTACGCCTCCGCCATGCTCCCGGCAGGCGTATGGCTTCGGCGGCAGGATGCTGCCGTCATTACAGAACCAGCGGATCCGTTTGAAGGGGCCACGCGGGTTGCTTTTCATCTGCGCTATCCAGCTCTGCAGGGTTTTTGTCGGAGGAAGTGGATTTACTTGTGTGGCGGTGATAGGTGAAATATCAGAAGCGTACACGCCGGTACTAAAAAGAGCGAGCACGAGGATGAGTAGTGCGTGTCGCAGTTGTTGTCGCTGGCCCCTCATTCAGATCTCCATAGCAGAAGAATTGCTCTATCAGTTTAACAAAGACGCTGCAATTATGTCTGAGAGTTATTTTATGAAAAAGAGGGGGGGCTGGTGTGATGTCCGAATGCGATTTACTCTCTCGGAAGCGGGCCAGCAGCAACAGTCTCTTCCGTCGCACTGAAGGTTCTTTCCCGGCTCACAGCTGTAGCAACTGCGTTCTTTATCGCTTTTTTGATTTTGAGTCGGTTCAGGTAGGTCAAGGGGGCTTTCGACACTTTTGCCTTGTCCTTCAGGGCTGCCTCCGGGCTGAAAATCAGATCGAGAATGTGATTGGTCGGGCCTTGCTTGCCGATAAAGCCGGCGCAGCCGGAACAGTAAGTGACCGTTCGGCTAGCGGTGGCCTCCTCGGTTCTTTTCTTCGTCCAGCCTGCGGCCAATTCGGGTGCAACAGCACCGACTGCACCTCCTTCGCCGCAGCAAAGAGTGGTGTCGCGTGAATGCTCAGTTTCGACGAGGTTCAAACCGATTTTTTCGACCAGACTGCGCACGGCATCCTGAACAGAACTCGAGAAGCGGGCGACACAAGGGTCGTGAACATTCACTGTTTCAGAGATGTCTGCTGCTTTCGGCAAATCACTGGCAGCTAACAATTCGTAGATGCTGCTGGTTTCGAACTCGGGACCGTAATCGCGGAAGACTTTGTCACAATTGGGGCAAGCGACTAAAATTGTTTTGATGCCATGTTTGAGCAGAAACTGTTTCATCTCGCCGAACATGGCGTGAAAATATTTCTCTTTGCCGAGATCGTGAGAGGGTTTGGTGCAGCAGTCGAGGACGATACCGACCTTTGGCATGCTGCGTTGTAGCCTAGCGAAGGTTTTCATCGTCTGTTCCGGTCGGGTGCCGGGGAGCCCGCAGCCGGGAAAGAAGACTGTATCACAGCCTTCTGGCAGGGCGTACCAGCTGAAGCGTTGCGACGTTCCTTTCTTTTCGTACCCTTGCAATCCTTTGTGTTGTCGCAGATTGCCCGCTCCGCGACTGACCGTTTCTCGGCGCATTTCCAGAAACATTGTGGCCATGTCGAGCTGTTTCGGGCAGACGGCGGTACAGAGTCCGCAAAGGCTGCACTTGAAGGGCAACTGCAGATAATATCCATCAATCGGGGTGTAGTTGTCGGCCAGACGTTTTGGGTCTCCATGATTTTGTAAAAACTGACACTCGGTCACACAACGCTGACATTGATGGCAGTGTGTGGAAATGCTTTGTAGTTGTTCCTGCAGGGCAAGGCGCGGCAGTTTTGTGGCGTTTACTTTCATCAATTCCGGAACCCTTTGTTGTTGAAAATCGCGCAATCATCTCAGGAAGTCAGGCAAAAAACAAATTGATAATATTGACTGCAGGAAGAGTGGTTATTGATAAAATCGAAGACAGCTTTAGTCGCGCTGACCAATATTCAGCTTGAGGATTTTCTGGTTGTAGGCGAGCAGCAGATCATTCTTTTTCAGGATTCCGAGCAGACTGCCATCGCTGGCTACGACCGGCAGGGTGGAGATCTGTTTGCCCTCGAAAATTTCAAAGGCGGTTTCAAAGTTGTCCTCCGGGTGGACGATGACCACCCGGGTGGTCATGATCTCTGAAGTAATCACCAGTTCACTCAGTTCGCCGATATCGCCGATAAAGCCTTTCAGGTCACTCATCGACAACATGCCGACCAGTTTTTCCTCCTGGTTGAGGACTGGAAAATGTGGATAGGGGCTCTGCTCGGCAATCGTCAATACTTCGCCGAGGCGCATGTTCTGTCGGATGGTTTCAAATTCGTTGTCCATGAAATCGCCGACCCGCATTGCGCGCAGCAGGTTGACATCGTGGCCGCGTACCATGCGGATGCCCTTGCGCAGCAAGCGGGTTTCATAAATCGAATAGCCGTACAGTTTCTGGACCGTGACCAGACTGGTGATGCAGCAGGTCATCAACGGTAAAATGATGTCAAAATTGTAGGTCAGCTCAAAGATGGTGAAAATAGCGGTGATCGGGGCAAGGGTGGTTCCGGCGACCACCGCACCCATGCCGATCAGACTGTAGGCCGCGCTGGTGGCAACACTGCCGGGGAAGACCATTTCCGCAACACTGCCGAACAGCCCGCCGAGCAGTGAGCCGAGCACCAGTGAAGGAGCAAAAATACCGCCGGAGAAACCGGCGCCGACCGAGCTGGCGGTGGCGAGCAGTTTCAGCAGTAGCACTACCCCCATCAATCCGATCGCCATATTGGCGGTCAGGGCCAGATTGATCGATTCGTAACCAACCCCCAGGACATGCGGCCAACCGACCGCGATGCCGCCGATCAGCAATCCGGCGATGGCGGGGCGGTAGGAAAAGGGGATTTTGCTTTTGTTGAACAGGTCTTCAACCAAAGAGACAGAACGGATAAACAGGATCGACAGCAGTCCGGCCAGCAGTCCGAGCAGCGCGTAAAGGGGCAGTTCGACGTAGCTGACCAGTTCGTATGCGGGCACCTGAAAAGTCGGCAAACTGCCGAGGAAATGGTGCGATACCACGGTGGCGGTCACGGCGGAGATGGCGATGTGACTCAGATAGCTGACCTGAAAATCGACCAGGATGATTTCTGCAGCGAACAACATTCCGGCCATCGGTGCGTTAAAGGTCGCAGCGATGCCGGCAGCGGCACCGCAGGCCAGAAACACGCGCTTCCATTCGGCCGGAAGTTTGAGCAGCTGGGCGATGGAGGAGCCGACTGAAGAACCGATATGCACAACCGGACCCTCGCGACCGACCGAGGCACCGGTCCCGATCGAAAGAACAGTGAACAGCGTCTTGAAAAAAGCGGTCCGGTGGCGGATGGTTCCTTCGCGGGTCACCACGGCTTCGATCACCTCAGGCACTCCAGCGCCTCGTGTTTCTGGAGAGAGACGATTGATTAACGGGCCGACCAACAGCCCACCGAAGACTGGAATGGCAAGTATCAGGTACCAGGGGTAGTGATTTTTGACGTCGAGCAGGGCATTGGGATCAGGCCAGAACAGGTCGGTGGTGTAAAGCAGCAAGTAGCGAAAGGCGACTGCCAGTGCTCCGGTTCCCATGCCGATAAGGACTGCGACCACTAACAGGGCAATCAGGTTTTCTCGGTTTGGACTGAATTTCCAGGAAAATTTCACGCTGGCTCCGGTTGTTGATGCAATTCTCGGATCTTACCACGCGCAATTCTGATTTGCCGAGCGGAAACCCGTGACGAAAAAAGCGGCCCGTTTTTTTATTCATCGGTTATGGTATTTTAATAAATGGTTGGCATCCAGGTAAATCTTGGTTATGATGCCGCACAACTGCTGAATTACTATAAGGATAGACGTTTTGCCACTGGTATATATCGATGATCTGACAGTTGGAATGATTCTGGGTGAAGATCTCTTTACCTCCAAAAACCGACTGGTGTTGGCTGAGGGGGTAGAGCTAACCGCAGAGCATTTGCAAATGTTCAAGTCCTGGGGAGTCATTGAGGTTGAAATTGACGAAGAGAGCTTGGGGGAAGAGTACCTCCGTCAGCAGGAAGCGGTTGCCCAGTTTGTCGAACAGGCCGAAAGTTATTTGTTTCGACGGTTTAGCCTTAACGACGTAGAGTGTGAGCCGGTTGCGACCGTTTATCGTCATACTGTTCACCGTTCTGCCCAGAGCTTGTCGCAAGGCTGGGACCCGGTTACTGTTGTCGCAAATCTCGATATCGATCTCGAGGAGCGGTCGACTCCGCTGAGTGTTCCAAAGCTGCTGGTCGGTGACGTCGAGTTGGTTTCTCTGCCCGGCGTTTATAATCGCATTGTCGAGGTCCTTGAACATCCCGATTCTTCTTCTCATAAATTGGCCGAAGTTATCAGCAAAGATGCCAGCCTGTCAGTTCGTTTGCTGACTCTGGTTAACAGCCCCATGTATGGATTTTCCGGCAAAATCGATTCCGTTTCGCGAGCGGTTTCCCTGCTTGGGACCAACGAATTGACAAATCTGGCGGTTGGGGTTTCGGTGATCAGCAAGTTTAAGGATATTCCATCAGACCTGCTCGATATGGATGGTTTCTGGCGGCATTCGATCCGTTGCGGCCTCTATGCGCGCATCCTTGCCAAGCATTTGGGGCTATCGGGTGAAGAAGGTTATTTTACCGGTGGGCTATTGCATGACATTGGCCGACTCATTCTGTTAAACCGGGCATCTCAGTCATACAAACGGGCGATTGCCAAGGCGCGTAACGATCATTCGCCGATGTTCCTTGCCGAACAGGAAACCTTGCAGACTGATCACAGTATCGTCGGCAAACTACTGGCCATGCGTTGGCGTTTGCCGCCACAGCTGCTGCGGATGATCGGTGGACATCACTCTCCGAGCCTCAACGATTATGCGATTGAGTCATCACTGATGCATGTTGCCGATTTTCTGGCGCACGCTTGTGGCCATGAGGTTCATCTGGTCAATGAAATACCACCGCTGCAGCTCAAAGCCTGGGAGGCGACCGGATTAAAAGAGGATCTGATCGCGCCGACGATTCGTCAGGTCGACGTCGAGTTCAAGGAAATCGTAAAGATCTTTTTCAGCGAGGCATAAGCACTGTTCTGCGGTTTCTATTGTTTTTCTCAGTTCCCAACTCCCAAACGATAACCGACTCCATGCACTGTCAGGATGATTTTTGGCTCGGCCGGATCTGTCTCCAGCTTTTTCCGTAGTTGGGCAATGTGCTGATCGAGAGTCCGGGTTGTGCCGAAGTAGTCGATTCCCCACGCAGCATTCAGCAAGTCGTTACGACTATGGACTTGGTCAGGATGACTGATCAGGAAATCCAGCAGTTTCATCTCGCGCGGGGTGAGGTTGATCTCCTGTCCGTTTTTGCGCAGACAATAGTTTTTTCGATCGATCTCTGCCTCTCCAAGGGGAAAGCAGTCCGGCAGCTCAGCTGTTGGTTGCTGTTGGCTGGTGGCCCTACGCAGCACTGCCGCAATCCGGGCACGTAGCTCGTGGAGCCCGAACGGCTTGGTAATATAGTCATCTGCTCCCAACTCCAGGCCGACCACTTTATCGATCTCTTCGCTCTTAGCGGTGATGAGAATAATCGGGATCTGGCTGTCTATTTTGCGGATCTCGCGGCACAGGTCGTAACCACTCTTTTCCGGCATCATCACATCGAGTAGCAGCAGGTCTGGACGTTCCTGCTGGTAGCAATCGATCACCTGTCCGCCGTCGGCACAGGGCAGCACCCGGTAGCCTTCAATTTCGAGCAGATCGACCAGCCCCTGACGTAGATCGGTATCATCTTCGGCAATCAAAATACTGATTTCAGCCATTGAATTCTTCTCCCCCGATCGGTAGCAGTAGCTCAAAGCAGCAGCCACCGTCGTCAGCTGGGCAATACTCGAGCTGGCCGCCGAGCCCTTCAGCCAGCTGCCGGGCGATGCTTAAGCCAAGACCGGAACCTTGCTGGCTGGTGGTCAGCGAATTATCGACACGATGAAATTTTTCGAAGATACGTTGCCTATGACTGCTGGGAATTCCAGGACCCCAATCACGCAGGCGCAACGTGAGTTGCAGCTCATCACAGCGGAGTTGCATCAGCAGTTTTTTGCCCTCTGAGGCGTATTTGATACCGTTGTCGAGCAGGTTGAGGATGATCTGTTCCAGCGCGTCGCGATCACTTTGCAGCCGGCATGGTTCCGTCGGTAACTCCAGCTGTAGCTCAATCTCAGCATCTCGCAGGCGAGGTTTTTGGGTTTCAAGCAATTCGCTGAGCAGTTGTTTCAGCTCCAGAGGCTCCCGCTGATATCGGCGTCGATTCTGCTCTAAACGGCTGAAATCGAGGACATTGTTGACCAGCCGCGTCAGCCGCTGACTCTCTTTGATGATCGTCTGCAGATAGCGCTGCTGTTTCACCGGATCGTGGAGTTTGCCTTCTCCGAGCAGTTCGGCGTACATGCGGATGGTTGTCAGCGGGGTTTTAAGCTCATGTGAGACATTGGAGACGAATGATGTTTTCTGGCTAGCGTCGCGCTGGTTGCGGTGGGCCTGCCAGAGGAGCAATGATCCGCCGAGTAAAATAGCGACGATAAAGGTTCCAATCAATAGCGAACCGAGCAGGATGATGCCGCTGCCGGTTTTTGCTGCGGTCGGGTCAGTGTACGCCGCAACTTGCCAGTGAGGCAGATTCTGTAAAGCGATGATCGCCAGCGGTTGCGCGTCGGGAAGAATCTCAAAGTTACCGACCTGATGAAAAATTTTACCCTTGCCATCAAGGAGTGCGTAGCTTTCCTGGCCGGTCGTTTGTGATGGCAAATTACCGAGCAGGCGACTGAGCAGCGCCATCATCTCCACTTCGACGCCATAACGTTGCTGTTTTCCGCTGGGAGCGAACCAGCCGAGCAGATGAAGTTGATCATCGGCGTACCAGCTGCGCCAGTGGCTGTTGCCATTTTGTGGTGTTGGTTCGGCGGCAGGCTTTGACGCTGCGGGGGCTGGTGCTGCAGAGTAACTGCTGTCGGCCATTTCCGCTGCGACTGTTGTCGGCGGGGCTTGTTTGGCGAGGAGCCGAAGCTCGCGGCGTTCAGCGAGGATAGTTCGGGTCGTAGCTGCTGCAAGCTTTTGATCCAGCTCTGGTGGTTGCCAGTTCGATTGGTCCGCGAACAGTGGCAAAAAGCGGCGTACGAAAGCGGCCTCTTCATCGCTGGCCGGGCGTTCTGGATCTGGGCTGATCAAGCCGCGCCCCTGCTGCCAGACAAAAACATTGCGCACTAACGGGTTGCTGCGTTTCCAGCGGTGCAACTGTTGGGCGAGGTTCTGCTGCGGTAATTGTCGCAGTGTTTCCTGTAATCCATCCTGCACCTCCGCTATGGCCAGATCAAAGTTTCCGGCAATAGCGCTGGTTCGGTCGCTGGCGGCGGCGCGCTGACTGCTGAGTAACTGTGTTTCTTCACTCTGTAGCAAACGTAGGGCACCGACCCCGAGCAGCAGGGTCGGTACCAGCAATAACAGCCAGGCAAGGATGATCAGTTTTGATTTCAAGATAAAACCTTCTGGTTCGAAATCTCAGTAGTCTTTTTGTTGTTTACGAACCTTGTAGCTTTCAGAGCGGATCCCTTTTTTCACGGCGCTCGGCAGGGCCGGGGCAGCGAAGGTTTCGGCATCCTCTTCAAAAACCTCAGCGGTTTCCGCCAGGTCGCTGAAGCCGAGGCTGGTGCTTTGTGATTTCAGCTTGCCGCTGCTTTGGCGAATCTCGGCGACCGCTTCATCTTTGCGTCCAGCGTTGTAAAGGTCAAGGGCTCGCTCGCGACTGGCGGCGATTTCATTTTCGACGACCGCTTTGAGGACCGGCTTGTTGGCCGAACGGAGCACTTCTTCCGGACGTGGTGAGAAGCGCACTTGGGCCAGTGCAGAGGTGTTTTCTTCCTGACTGGTCAGGGCATTTTCATAGTAGGCGCGGGCGGCCGCAACGTTCAGTTTTTGCTCGGGACGACCCGGATCGACCTGCACTTCAATCAGAGCGTATTTTTCCTGCCCGCCGTAGAGTTGATTTAAGTGGATTTCAACCCGGTTTCCGATGATCCGCCCTTCGCGGCCGATAATCCGAAGCGGCTGTACACCCGCAGGAGTTTCCAGGTCGATGCTGATCCGGCGCGCCGCGACGCTGAGAACATCTCCCAGCTCTGCAGCAAAAATACGTGGCAGATCGACGCTCGACTCCACAAAATAGTGGTTGCCATCGCTACGGTCGGCCAGCTGGCTCATCAGATCTTCATTGAACCCGTGACCGATGCCGATGGTAGTGACGGAGATCCCTTCTTTCAGCAAGGCGGCACCAAGCCGGGCCAGATCGTTCGGTGAACTCGGTCCGACGTTGGCCAGACCATCGGAGAGCAGTACGACCCGATGAACGAAATTCTGTTCCAGATTTTTGCGGATTTCGGCAGCACCCTGACTGACCGCGCCGAACAGGGCGGTGTTACCACCAACTCTGATATTGCGGATCTGCGCTTCGAGCCGTTCACTGTTGGCGGCCGACTGTGGGGGAATCAGAGTGTGAACATTGTGATCGTAAATGACCAACGAGAAAAGATCCTGTGGGCCGAGCATCCGTAGTGCGGTGATTGCGGCATCGCGGGCTTTACTGATCTTATCTCCCGACATCGAGCCGGAGCGGTCGAGAATCAGAGTCAGGTTGACTGGTGGTCGCTCGATCCCGCGTGGGATTTCCGGGACATTCAGCGCAACTTTGATGATGGCTGTTTCGCGTTGGCCGGCAGGCAGAACATCACGGTCGAGGCTCAGGCCGAGGTTGAGTAGTGGCGCGGCCAGGGAGGAACCGGCGGTCAATACAAGCAGCAGCAGGGTGGGCAACAGTTTTTTCAGCATTCGATTCATTTCACACTCCTTATCAGGCTGGGGGTTGATGGCCCCATTAAAGCAGCGCCTGTAACGAGAGTGGTCAGCAGCTGGTCAAAGATTTGTAAAGAAAATGTCATGCCTGTCGAGCATGGTCAATTTTTTAATCGTATCACGGACACTATTCAGGCTTCATCAATTGACATCGGACCAATCATGAGCAAAGCTTTTAGTTGCGAATTCATGGATTTTTACTGTGGGGCATGTGTATGTCGTTTAAACAAGATGACGTCAGCCAGACAATATTATTGGTCGACGACAATCCGATAAATGTGGAACTGCTCAAAGAAACCCTGGATGGTATGGGGTTCCGGTTGCTGGCGGCGATCGATGGTGAGACCGCTTTGGAGGTCGCCCAAGGCGATCTGCCAGACCTGATACTGCTCGATATCCTGATGCCGGGAATGGATGGTTTCGAGGTGTGTCAGCGGCTGCGCGAAAATCCTGTGACTGCTGAAGTTCCGATTATTTTCCTTTCCGCTCTTGACGAACTGAAGGATCGGGTTCGGGGGTTGGAGATTGGCGCCGTCGATTATATTTCCAAGCCGTTTCGCTTGGAGGAGGTGGTCGCTCGGGTCAATACCCATTTGACCATCAATGATCTGAAAAAGAAGGTCCAGAAACAGCGCGATGAGCTGGAATCTGAGCTACAACAGGTCGCTGCTGCCCAGCGATCTTTGCTGCCGAAAGAGCTACCGAAAATCGGTGGGGTTCAGCTTGCAGTCAGTTATGAAACCAGTCGCTATGCCGGGGGGGATCTGTACGACGTTTTGCCCCTGTCCGATAACTGTTGGGGATTATTGGTCGCGGATGTTGAGGGGCACAGTACCCAGGCAGCAGTGCTGATGGCGATGAGTTGTGCTTTACTGCGCTCTTTTCCGGGAGATGGCCGTGACCCGGTTGCGGTGTTGCAATACCTGAATACCCAGCTGTGCAAGGTGTCCGATTCGCGGATGGTGACTGCGCTCTATGCGGTCTACGATGGGAACACCCGCAGCCTTAAATTGGCTCGCGCTGGCCATCTGCAGCCCTTGCTCTATCGGCCTTCGATCGGTGTTCGGGAGATATTCTGCGAAGGTATTTTTCCGATGGGGTTGAAAAGCTATGCTGGTGAGCAGATCCCGGTTGAGGAAGTCCGTCTGCAATCCGGTGATCGGTTACTGTTTTACACTGATGGCTTGATCGAGCGTTTCGATCAGCAGGGCCAGATGTACGGTGTCGAGCGCTTGGGTGAGCAGTTGTCTAAAGCAGATGCAGCATCTGCCGATGAGAAACTCCAGCAGGTCTACGCTGATGTCGCGTCTTTTGTGGCTGGTTGCCCTGCCGATGATGATCAGACTCTGTTGTTGGTGATTGTCGACTGATTTTACTCTCCGGATTTAGTTCTCAATTTGTTCGATATCTAATTGAAAACCCTCCGGGCCACTGCTGATCGGCACGCTGGCTGCTTTGGCAATGCCGCGCAACATGCCGTTAAAAACGTAGCTGTGGAACGGTGTGACCGCGTACCAGTAAAGCAGGCCAAACAACCCTCGCGGTAGAAAACGGGCGATCTGATTCAGCTCGGTTCGGCCGTCCCCCAGATCGACTAATTTGAAGTAGAGAACAGCTTCCCCAGGGAGTTTCATTTCGGCATTCAGCAGCAGTCGTTTCGGTTGTTTCACATCGACCACTCGCCAGAAATCGAGGGCATCGCCGGGAAAAATTTCCAGTGAGTCACGGCGGCCACGACTTAAGCCGACGCCGCCGAAAGCGCGGTCGATCATTCCTCTTAACTTCCATAGCCAGTTGGCATAATACCAGCCGACTTCGCCGCCGATCGATACCAATGCTGGCCAGACCTGTTCCGGGTTGCCATCAACTGTGATTTTCCGCGCATCGGTAAATATTTTTCCCCCCGCCCAATCGGGATCGCCGTAGTTGCTCCACTCGGCAGGGTGGATCGGGCCTGAATCGGTCCAGGAGCTTTCCACCTGATGCTGTTTAATTCGTTCAAGTGCCAGTCGGATCGCTTGTCGGCAATCGAAGAGGTCCTGTGGCAGCAGCTCGGCGATTCTGTTGTCATGG
>CALZLE010000520.1 GCA_945788205.1 uncultured Desulfuromonadales bacterium | reverse complement strand
CGGTTTCCGTTGCCGCCCCCTCCAACTGGCGCATACTGACCAGAGCGTTCAACGCGCCTTCCAACGCTTGACTTAAACACTCCGCCAAGTCCTGCTCCTCGACGTTCGCCTCCTCAAGAATCAGGACATCCTTCTGGGCACTCAGCAGGCTAAGAGACAGGTCATCCTGCAGAGCGTAATCCCTGGCAAGGGTACGAAAAACCTCGACATAGGCATCAACCAGAGGGCGATTGATGACCGGCTGCGCCGATACCTTATCGGTCGTCTCCTGAGTAATGAATATGTCGATTTTACCCCGCTTCAGCACCGCAGCAACCTGCTTCTTTATCTGCGTTTCCAGTGGCATGAGCAGGCGGGGGGCCTTGATATTGATATCGCCGTAGCGATGATTGACCGCTTTTACCTCCACCGTAAAGGCCAGACCATTGATCTCGGCCCGGCCACGGCCGTAGCCAGTCATACTTTTTATCATGTCAAATCCTGAGGTTATTGGTGAATTGCGGTGGCCGGATGCGGAATGATTTTCGCTTTCTGCTTGTGCTCCACCGGTTGATATTCGGGCACGATATCCTGCAAACCAGTTCGCACTGCCTCTAAATCTAACTCTTTGGCGGAAAGAATCAAACGATCAATTTTCTGAATGAGTTCGTTTCGGGCAGAGGGAGCGCAACTGGCGACACAAATTTTTTCATGGTGAGTGGGTAGCGCCCCCTCTTCGTCCAGCAGCAACTCTTCATAGAGCTTTTCCCCTGGCCGCAAACCAGTATAGACAATCTCAATATCCTCATGGGGCTGCAAGCCGGACAGACGGATCAACTCCTCGGCCAGGGTGGCAATCTTAACCGGTTCCCCCATATCAAACAAATAGATCTCACCGCCCTGCCCCATACTGCCGGCCTGAAGAACCAATTGGGTCGCTTCTGGAATCGTCATGAAAAAGCGGGTAACTTCTGGGTGAGTGACCGTAATCGGCCCACCGTTCTTGATCTGCTCTTTGAATGTCGGGATCACGCTGCCATTGCTTCCCAAAACATTGCCAAACCTGGTCGTTACAAAGCGGGTCTTGCTAATTTTAGCCAATGACTGCACATAAAGCTCAGCGGTCCGCTTACTTGCCCCCATAACATTGGTGGGCCGAACAGCCTTGTCGGTGGAGACCATGACAAAGGTCTCAACACCTACACTCGCTGCCGCATCAGCCAAAATCCGCGTTCCACGCACGTTGTTGTTCACCGCTTCGGCAGGATTGATCTCCATCATCGGCACATGCTTGTAGGCAGCGGCATGAAAGACAACTTCTGGCATTTGCTCGTCAAAAATAACCTCAACCCGTGCGGGGTTACGGATATCGCCGATGATAGGAACAATGTGAATATCTGGGGTGGTTTTTGACAGCTCCTGCTCAATCAGAAACAGCGGTGTTTCTGCGTTTTCAAACAGGATTAGCTTACTCGGATTAAAGTTAGCAACCTGACGGCAGATTTCGCTGCCGATACTTCCACCGGCACCGGTAATCAGCACCCGTTTGCCATATATATAGTTGCTAATCTGCGCCTGGTCTAGACTGATCGGTTTGCGACCAAGCAGGTCATTCAGGTCGACATCGCGGACCTGCTGAATCGAGACACGTCCGTCGATCAAGGCGCCGACTCCGGGAAGGGTTTTGAATTTAACGTCGAGGGAAAGGCAGCGGTCGACAATAGCCCGGATCTGATTACCGGTCGCCGAAGGGATGGCAATGATGATTTCGTCGATGTCATCACGCTTAACGATTTTTGCCAGACTCTCTGTAGTACCAAGGACCTTGACACCCTGAAAAAAGGTCTTCTGCTTTTTCGGGTCATCGTCAATAAACCCGACCAGATCATATTCCAGGCGCCGATTGCCGCGCACCTCCCGGGCGATCATCTGCCCGGCGTCGCCAGCGCCGACGATCAGAATCTTTTTTGCCGGAACGCCCTCTTCCGTAAACATGGGAAGATAATTTTCCCGGAAGGCTCGGGTGGCGAAACGCAGCCCCCCCATGAGCAGAAAACAGAAGATGCCATCCAAAACCAAGACCGAGCGCGGAATGCTGACCATCCGGTAAACCAACACCACATAAAGCACAAACGCGAGCGAGGCGAGAATGTTGGCTTTGACGATCTGCACCAGATCCGCCATGGAAACATAGCGCCACCATCCCCGAAACAGGCCGAAACAGCCAAAGATGCTTAGCTTGATGACCAAAACCGCTGGGGCCAACTGGGCAAGGCGGTCCCAGTCGATCTTGGTGGGGTTGAAATCGAATCGGACGGCATAAGCCAAACCGATGGATGCCAATACCACCATGAACTGGATGATTAGGATAAAAATAAAGCGCTTCTTGGACTGCAGCAAGCTACCCTCCATCACTCAAAAGGAAAGGGGAAAAACCAAATGTTCCTATCGGGCTGCCTGCATCATGATTTTCTTTATAATTGAGGTGGTTTTCCCGATTTCCGCATCTGTCAATGTTGGATGAACCAGAAACATCAGGCTGGTTTCGCCCAGCTCTTTTGCTGCCGGCAAGCGCACCTCAGGCTTCCACCCGGTGCCCTCGAAGGCCTTTTCCAAATAGACCTCTGAGCAGGATCCGGAAAAACAGGGCACTCCTTCGTCAATGATCGCCTGCATAATTTTGTCACGGTCCCACCCGGTCTTCAATTGTTCCGGTTGGACAAACGCGTAACATTTGTACCAAGCATGCTCTATATCCACCGGGGGCATGGGAATTCTAAACCCCGGCAGGCTATGAACTGTCTCCAAAATCGCCAGAACATTTTCCCTCCGGCGCTGGTGCCACTGCGGCATTCTCTGAAGTTGGATGCGGCCAATGGTCGCCTGCATTTCCGTCATCCGCAGGTTGGTGCCAAAAGATTCATGCAACCAGCGAAAACCTGGTGGATGTTCTCTATTATAGACCGCATCCCAGGACTTGCCATGGTCCTTGTATGACCACATCCTCGACCAAAGTTCGCGGTCATCGGTGGTGACCATGCCCCCTTCACCACCGGTGGTCATGATCTTATCCTGACAGAATGACCAGCAACCGACATGACCAATGGAACCTACACTCCGGCCCTTATAGCGGGCACCATGGGCCTGGGCGCAGTCCTCTATGACGTACAGATCATGCGCTTGCGCCAACTCCATGATGGCGTCCATCTCGCATGGCCAGCCGGCCAGGTGAACGCAAACGATCGCCTTGGCCCTTGAGGTAAGGACAGGGCGGATCGACTCGGCGGTAATGTTCTGGCTGGCGCGATCGACATCGGCGAAAATGGGGATAGCTCCTGCGGTCACAATCGATGAGACAGAGGCGAGAAAAGTCCGACTGGTGACGATCACCTCGTCGCCGGGCCCCACGCCCACTGCCTTAAGCGCCAGATCCAGGGCAACGGTTCCGTTAGCCACAGCGACGGCATGCTCCGTTTCGGCAAAAGCGGCAAATTCTATTTCGAACTGCCGTCCTTCCTGTCCGGTCCAGTAGTTAACTTTATTTGAAAGAATGACTTTCTGTACAGCTTCAGCTTCTTCTTTTGTAAAAGAAGGCCATGGGGAAAAATTTGTATTCAACATAGAACCTAAAAACTACCTCATCTCAGTTGCAGGAACACCGGAAACGGTGACATTATTAGAGACATCTTTTACAACTGCCGCACCTGCAGCAATCATCGCATTTGCACCAATAGTGATTTGCTGCCGAACAACTGACCCGATTCCCACCCAACTAAGATCACCGACCCTAACCTCCCCAGCAAGATGAGCTCCAGGTGAGACATGAACACCATCACCAAGATAGCAGTCATGATCGATGGTTGCTCCAGTATTGACGATGCAAGCGAGACCAAGCTGGGTATCGACATTGATCACTGCACCAGCCATGACAACTGTCCCAACATTAAGCTGAACATATCTACTGATGGTTGCCTCAGGGTGGATAACGTTCACCAGAGGAGCCCCCCTGGACAATAATACTTCACTTTTCTCCAAACGAATTGAATTATTGCCTATCCCAACGATAACACCATCATACTCCTCGAGTTGGGCTAACAAGTCCCGAAAAGTTCCCAGAATAGACCAATTACTAACGTTATCACCGATAGATCGATTATCATCATAGAAACTGACTACCCAACCACAATGTTCAGCAGCATCCGCAACGACCTTACCGTGCCCGCTGGCACCGAAAACTGCTAATCGCTTCACTTATCATTTCCTTCAAATTTTTCTGATGTCACATGTTCCGGAGAAGAAACACCGTCACGTTGCAAGACCTTTGCAACGGTTTTAAAAAGTATTCGAATGTCCAGCCAGAAGGAGTGATTCTCCACATACCAGATGTCAAGTTCAAACTTTTCCTGCCAACTTAAATTATTCCGACCATTTATCTGCGCCCACCCAGTAATACCGGGAACCACATCATGCCTTCGCATCTGACGATCACTATACAAAGGTAAATACTCCATCAAAAGTGGACGCGGCCCGACAAGGCTCATATCACCTTTAAGGACATTCCAAAGTTGGGGAATTTCATCCAGACTGCTTTTTCGAAGCACATGGCCGATCTTTGTCAAACGCTCGGCGTCCCCCACTCCAAGGAGGCCATCTTCTGATGGCTCTCTCATAGTGCGAAACTTATAAACATCGAATGGCCTACATTTGTAGCCAGGACGAGATTGTCTGAAAAAAATTGGTTGGCCAAGATCAAAATAAACGACAGCAGCAATAACTAGCCCAAATGGCATAACGATACTCAAGACACAAAATGATGAAATTATATCAAAAAATCTTTTCATTTTAAACAAACAACATTCTTGACT
>CALZLE010000519.1 GCA_945788205.1 uncultured Desulfuromonadales bacterium | reverse complement strand
GTTTTCGGTGGCTATAGCGTAGGGGTCACACCTGTTCTCATCCCGAACACAGAAGTTAAGTCCTACAGCGCCAATGATACTGCACTGGTGACGGTGTGGGAAAGTAGGTCGCCGCCGAAATTATTTTGAAATCCCCATTCTTTTTTAGAGTGGGGATTTTTTTTGTTCAAATTTTAGATTAGACAAACAAAAAGCTCCGGTCAGTTTTGCCCGGAGCTTTTGTCGTTTCAGGTTTGGATTGAGTTAACTCTTGTCTGGCTCAATACCGTATGATTTTATTTTGCGGTGCAGGTTTGAACGTTCCAAGCCGATTTCTTCGGCGGTTCGGGATATGTTCCAGCTGTTCTTCTGCAGTTTTTCCAAAAGAAACTGCTTTTCAAACAGCTCTTTAGCATCACGATAAGAATCGGGCAGATCTGTCAGGCCCGTAGTTTGAGCTGCCGGGCCACTGTTTCCTTTCGTTATCGCTTGAGGCAGATCGGATTCCTCAATGGTTTGAGCTGGGGTCATAATGACCAGCCGCTCAATTAAATTTTTCAGCTCCCGAACATTTCCTGGCCAGTTATAGCTAACAAGTGCTTCTGTTGCACGGCTATCGACTGTTTTAATCTCACGGCTTTCTTTACTGCAGAAGTACTGCAGGAAATGATTCGTTAAGCGTGGTATGTCTACTTTTCTCTCACGCAGAGGTGGAACAGTGAATGGCAGGACATTGAGTCTAAAGTACAGGTCTTCCCGGAAGTTGCCTTCTTTTATTTCTTCCTCAAGATCTTTATTGGTTGCTGCAATGACCCGTACATCGACCTCAATTGTTCGGTTGCCGCCAACCCTTTCAAATTTATGTTCCTGTAGTATACGAAGTATTTTCGCTTGAGTTTTTAAACTCATATCGCCAATTTCATCGAGGAATAAAGTCCCCCCGCTGGCTTGATCAAATTTGCCTTTACGAGCCGCTGTTGCGCCGGTAAAAGAACCTTTTTCATGGCCAAACAATTCTGATTCGATCAGCTCTTCGGGGATCGCAGCACAGTTAACCTCGACAAAAGGTTTTGTGCTTCGGGTCGATTGCAGATGGATTGCTCGCGCCACGAGTTCTTTTCCCGTACCGTTTTCCCCTGTAATTAGCGCCCAGCCGGAACTTGGAGCGGCAATGTCGATCTGTTTTTTCAGCTTAGAAATTATCGGACTTTCACCAATCATTTCATAATCACGATTGATTTTTTCTTTTAAGGCCTGATTTTCTGCTACCAGTTGCCCAATTTTAAGCGCGTTCTGAATGGATAAAAGAACCTTTTCCAGCGAAAGAGGCTTTTCGATGAAATCGTAAGCCCCGAGACGTGTTGCTTTGACCGCCGTTTCTATCGACCCGTGGCCACTCATCATAATGACGAGCTGGTTAGGGCGTAGATGTTTGACCCTTTTCAACGTCTCAAGTCCATCGATTCCCGGCATCCAGATGTCAAGCAGAACCAGATCGGGGTCTTCACCCTGAATCATATTGAGAGCATCCTCACCCGTTGCGGCGAAAGATGTCTGAAAGCCCTCATCTTCCAGAATTCCTTCGAGGCTTTGGCGAATGCTTGTTTCGTCATCTACGATCAGGATACTTTTCATTGAACTTGTCTCTCCTTATATGTCCAGCGACCGGTTTAGCTGACAGTTGCCGGTAATTCAATGATAAAACGGGCACCCTGTGGGCTGTTGTCTCGAACTCGAATGTAGCCATTGTGGTCAGATATAACTGTTGACACAATCGCGAGGCCGAGTCCTGTGCCGGTTTTTTTGGTTGAAAAATAGGGTTCAAATAAGCGTGGTTTGTCTTCGTCGCGGATGCCGCTACCGTTGTCAGCAATGGTTAGGGTGATGATTTGCAACTCTGGATTGAAAATTGACTCAATGTTGATTTTTCCATTTTCTCCCAGTGCTGCAACGGCATTCTCCAGCAGGTTGATAATAACACGTTTAATTTGTTCGCGATCTAAATTGGAGGTCGGCAGGTTTTCATCCAGCGATCGCTCGAAAACAATTTCCTTGTGACCTTCTTGGTAGAGGATCAGGCATTCATTGACAATTTCGTTGAGATTGCTCGGCACTGGTTTTGTGGCAGGCATACGGGCAAAATTCGAAAATTCATTGACCAGATTTTTCAGCTCATCAACTTGTCGGCTAATCATTTGAGTGCAGTCATCAAAGACGCTATCTTCTTCACTGAAGCGTTCAAGATAGCGTCGCCGGAGTCTTTGTGCTGAAAGTTGGATCGGCGTGAGGGGGTTTTTGATTTCGTGGGCGATACGCCGTGCCACCTCACGCCAGGCAGCCATCCTTTGTGCTTTGAAGAGTTGAGTCAAATCATCAAAGACGATAACTGTACCCATAAAGTTGTTTTGTTCATCGCGAAGAGTCGTCAGGTTGATCAACAAGGTGTACTTCTCATTGCCGATCGGGATAGTCAATTGCTGGCGGATGGTTCCTTTTTCCGAGTGAAACAGCTCCTTGAGAAGCTCCATGATTTGAGGCATGTAGGGGGACGGAATCACTTCACGGAAATCTTTTCCGAGGACCACGCTCGATTTGAAATGTAATAAGTTCTCTGCCGATTTATTGACTGTCGTCAGGCGCCCGTAACGATCGACGGAGATGACCCCCGCTGTGACGTTCGCAAGGACAATCTCCATATAATTACGTCGCCGATCCAGCTCTAAGTTCGAATTTTGCAGCTCCAGGTTTGCGGTCTCAACCTCGGCGCGCCCTTGCCGCAGGTCCGTGGTCATCGTGTTAAAGGCCGTCACTAGTGTGCCAATTTCGTCTGTACTGCGAGTCTCGAGTTGGATGTCCAGATCACCTGAAGCGACTCGGCTGGTGGCTTCCGCAAGCTCTTGAATTGGTACCGTGATGCCTCTGGCAAGGTGAAATCCAAACCAGGTTGCCAGAAAGATAATAATCAGTGCAATGAGTAGCAGAACGATGACATAACTCTGTTGAATCTGTCCTTTTATCGACTTCGTCGTTTTGTATTGATCGACGGACGTGGCAATCTCCTGCATTTTGTTGATCAGGGAGTAGGGGACATAATAGTTTACAACCACAACGCCGACGATGTCTTTCGGGTTCCAGTTTGATTTGACCGGGACAATTCCACGGATCAGATCGGCATTGCCGACCGGTGAAATCTGTGAAAAGCGGATTCCCTGGAGGCCTTCTCGGACCGGATCAGAGGTTGCCGATGTAATTTCAATGATCGGCAGTTTTGGGTTTGCAACCCGCACCAACTCTTCGTGAGTAGCGGAGAAAACCTCAACAATTCCAAGGTTGTATTCTTCCTGTTTGGTTTTGATCAATTCTTTCAGCAGCGCAAGATTTTCGTCATTGAGCAATTTGTCTTGCTGAATACGCTGGGCTAACTGATCAGCATAATAGAGAGCATTCGCTTCTGAGTTGCGGTAATAAGTCTGGGCGACGTTGAGTGACTCATCCAGGGCATTTTCCACTTGGGTGTTGAACCAGCTATCGATGCTGCTGCTGATGAAACCAGCTGAAACAAAAAAAAGCAGCATTGTCGGGATCAGTGACAGGGCAATAAAGGCACCAACCAGTTTACTGCGTAATTTGGCCCCGGGGACACCGCGGCGGCGCTCCAGGAGGAGTTTGAATACGTTTCTAAGAATCAGAAACAGAAACAG
>CALZLE010000518.1 GCA_945788205.1 uncultured Desulfuromonadales bacterium | reverse complement strand
TCAAACCTCTTTTCCGGGGACAGCGGATTGACTGGTCGAAACCCGGCCGATCAGTCGATAGACCGACTCGAGCATATCAGGCACGTAACAATCGGGATGCTGAGCCACACCAAGCAAAAACTTATCGATCGGAAAGACATAAAAGTGATTTTTACTCTCCCTGCTGTAACTAAGATGACGACAGTAGCTGAACCCGACACTCTCCATCACTCCGTTGGCACAGCCACCACTGATCACAACCAGGGTCGAATACATCTCTGGATCATCGATCGTCTGCCCAAGAAGTGTTCCATCGTTCCTTACCAGCAGACAACCAGCAACACCATCAACCTTATCGACATGGGCAATAAATTCCGTCGCCGTCGCCATAATCCTAACCCTCCTGAAAAGCCTGCAATTCCGGCTCAATCAGCTGTCGATATTTTTTGCTTTTCTCGTCATCGTCAATTTCGCTGTTTAAAGCAGAAATCAGCTCCTCAATCCGGGAGAAATCGGTTACCCCCTGCTGCTGCCATTTTTCAAGCAGCTCATCAAAGATAAAAGCAGCCATCGGCCCGAGAATTTTACTCAGCCGTTCTCGCATCAGATCAAACAAGACCGCCAAGGGGCCATCCGGTTCGGTAATAACTTTCTCTTCGGAGGTTTCCACTGCGGGAGCTAAGGGAGGAACGGTGGCAACTTCACTGCTGAAACTGCCGGCCCGATAATCTTCCTGCAACAGATTGAAAGACATACTCAACAGATTGTGATTAAAAGACGGGTCGCAGAACACAAAGACCAGCAACTGTTTGTCCAGTTCACGGGCAACCACGACCGACTCGTCATAATTGAGCGTCAAGTCGGTCAGGTCGGTAAAGCTGAGGCGTCCAGCGGAGTAGAGCTTGGTTAAGTGCTTGCCGACAACATTCAACCGTTCCGGTTTAAATATCCCCGGCAGGTTGGTCACCTGCAACCCCTCAGAGGAGCTGTAAATACCTGCCCCAACCACCCCCGGAATCGCTTTTAGTTCTTCGATCATCTGTCGCATAAAAATATCCTTTCACGGCAACCTAGCGGTTGACGTAATTCTTAATTTCTTTCATCACCGGCTGCGGCTCGGTCCCTGGTCTTAATTTGAGTAACACATGATGATGTTGGCAGCGGAACAGCAGGTAGCGGTGACGATCGGCGGTTCTGAAGGTCAGGCAACTGAAAGAACCAAAACTGAGCTGCTCATCAATCTGCTCAACCAGATGGGTGTAAATGGCGGGGTCAAACTCTGCAATCGAGCAGGGACCGTCGTTCTTTTCTTCGAGAAAACTGTGCTGATCGAAAATGGCATATTCCTGAACCGCCTCCAGACGTTTCAATGCTTGCTGCAGCCGCTTTCGAGCCAGTTCATCTGCCGATATCGGGAACTCTCCCAGAGACTTGCCATCTTTGATCTCCCCGGGAAAAACCTCCTCGACGACATCGGCCAACGATTCCGTTTCTGACTCGTCCTTTTCCGTCACCACCGGAGGATCATTTTTTACCTGCTGAGCTTTTTCATCCTTGCGCCGAAAAGCTTCGATCAGCATATGCTCCATAGAGAGGTTGATGCGCTGGTTTTGGCGACGACAGATCCCATCCATTTCAATCTCAGCGTTTTCCCAGCCAACAATCTCCATCGCCGCGGCCTCGCCCTGTAGCTCCGCACACTCAGCATCAATCAATTCACCGCGCTGCACATAGAGATAACCAACCTGCTCCCCGACCGTCACTTTGAGCGTGCAGTTTTTTCGTTCGGCCGCCATTAACTGCAGAAAGGTCGCCAGAGTGATGCCGCGGATATAACTTTTAGGGCCCTCTTTAAGTCCGTTTATAATGCCATTGCGCAGCATTTCCAGATCTAGGGGCTTTTCCAGATACTGCATTGCGTTCAGCTTTGACAGCCGTGCCTCTATTTCTGCGGTTCCAAAAGCAGTCATCACAATCACCGGCAACTGTGGTTGCTGACGGCTGACCCAGGCGAGAAGTTCGAAACCATCCATGATCGGTAGTTTCAAATCAGTCACCAGCAAGTCGATCGCTACGGTACGCAACACCGCCACCGCCTCACGACCATTTTCTGCCGTCAACACTTGAAAGTCTTTTCGATGGGTGTTCAACCCATCGCGCAGTGACAGCAAAAAGGATTTTTCGTCATCAACAATTAAAACCCGCTTCATCAACCATCCTCTCCATCAGACACCCCTGCGGCAGGAAGTGGCGATTGTTCTTCAGCAGGACTGACCGGCAAACTGATGGTCACCCGGGTTCCTTGGTGCAGTTCACTGTCGATCTCGATATCACTGTTCATCATCGCCAGTAGTTTGCGGGTAATCACCAATCCCAACCCATTACCAGTCGGCTTATTGGTGTTAAACGGCTTAAACAGGTGCCGCTGCTGTTCGGGAGAAATACCACAGCCATTGTCACTGATGGTCAACCAGATCAACTGGCCACGATGCTCACTGCTGATGCAAATACGGGCATCCTTCTGCTTGGTCAATGCTTCAGCGGCATTGTTAAAAACATTCAGCAAAGCTTGATGCAAAGCACGTTTGTCGATCCGAACCTTGGTTTCATCCAACGGACCGTCCACCTCAATTTCGATCCCGTGTGATTGGTAATCACGCTCAATCAGGGAGAAAAATTTATCCATAAATTCCGCGAGGGACAGATCTTTTAAATCGACATGTTCGTAAAGGCTGAAGGCTTTCAGTGATTTCAGCAGGTACTCCATCCGCCCGATATCCGCGAGCCCACGGTCGACATATTCGCCGATGTTTTCCGGGGAAAACCGGTCGAGGTTCGACTTCATTACACTCAGGGCCATTTTTAGAGAATTGAGCGGATTTCCAATCTCGTGGCGAATACCAGAAAAAATGAACCCGATATTGTCCATCGCATTGGCGGCCTGGGCGATCGATTCCAGTCGAAGTTTTTCGGTAATATCACGCAGAAAAATACAACGATAACGACTGGCGGTTTTATAGGTAGAGCAACCGAGCTGCCGGTCCCGATAAACAACCGTATGACCGACGTGGGCGACATGTTTGAAGCAATCCGTGGCTTCAATATCTTTTAGAAGTAAGTCGTAGAGGGACTGAAAGTCTTTGCAGAGCTGATCATCATCTAAAAGCTGATCACAGAGAGGATTGCGATAATCGATGGCCTGGCACTTTAAATCGAGAACCAAGATACCGACATCGATATGTTCGAGAATCTGGGCAAACCCCCAGGGCGTCTCGCCGGTCGCTTCTCCGGCCACCGCTCCCGCCGTTTCCCACGACGATCTCTTTCCCGAAATCCCGCTATGCATAGCCCGCATCCCCCCCTCCGACGGATGAAAACGCTGACTCAATTTCATATCAAACCCCAATACAAATACAAACAATCAGAAATATAATTTTAGAACGGCATTATAAAAAATCATCTCATTTTATTCAAGCCTCTTAATAAAAAAACATCATGCCCATAAATTACTGATTTAACCAGCATTCAATGACAAATCCAGAAAACAAGAAACGGCTATCTATCCGGATTAAAGATGTTTTCCAGAAAAACAAAAGCGTAAATCCTTAATGAAACTGGCGAGCAAGAAAATAGAGTTTGGCAGGAAAT
>CALZLE010000517.1 GCA_945788205.1 uncultured Desulfuromonadales bacterium | reverse complement strand
CTGATACTTCCTTCTCCAGATAATTAAAACCTGGAGCGGTCAAGCCAGAACTGGCAACTCTTCACATCGGTCAATCGTTATTGCGGTTAATAAGATTCACGATGACCTTGACGATTGTGTCCTTTTCTTCCGGCTTGCTTTCGGCAATGAGCAGGGTCAGGGCCACAAGGGCGTTGTCAGCCAGGCGCTTGCTGCCGTCGTCGCGATAAAGGATGCCGTTTCCACTCAGAAAGTAGATAAAGATGGCCGCGGCGATACGTTTGTTACCGTCGCTGAAGGCATGGTTCTTAACGACAAAGTAGAGCAGATTAGCGGCTTTTTCTTCGATGCTGGGGTAGAGTTCTTCCCCTCCGAAAGTCTGATAGATCGTGCCGAGGGCACTTTTGAAACCCTGGTCTTTTTCGATTCCGAAAAGACCGTCGAACTCCCCTTTCATCGACTGGATGATTTCGCTCGCCTCGTCGTATTCCAGAACGAAAGGCGCCGGGCCGCTGGTCCCCTCAACCTGAAGAGTCCCATGGTCGTAACGATCGAGCAGATTCAGGGCATAGGCGTAGTCGGTAATAACCCGCAGCACATCTTTGCCAAGATCGCTGACCAGTTGCTGCCGCTCGAGGGTGCGCGACAGCAGTTCCACCACTTTTTGCATTTCAAGCAGATTATTGGCCTGCTCCTGAAGACGCTGCTGGTTAAGTGTGTATCCCTGTACCAGGTGGTCTCGCAGGACACCGGTCGCCCACTGACGGAAATGAACCCCTCGCTTAGAATTGACCCGGTATCCCACAGAGATAATGGCATCGAGATTGAAATACTCGATGGCTCTTACCACCTCACGCCCACCTTCGTTTTGAACTGTTGCATTTTTTGCAACAGTTGCCTCGCGATCCAATTCGCCGCTATTATAGATATTTCTCAGATGTCTTGAAATAACCGACTTGTCCCGACCGAAAAGTTCAACCAACTGGTTGAGGCTCAACCAGACGGTCTCCTGTTCCAAATGCACTTCGAGCGATGCACTGCCGTCTTCGGCCTGATAGATGGCGACTTTGTCGGACATGGTCAGAGGTCTCCTTTGAGGCCACGTGGGACCAGAACATTCATGGGCTAGTTTTCAACAAGCGATGAGATGACCCGAGAAAATAAAGTCAGTAATTCTCTTTTGTTTCGTCCCTCAGAACGTTAAGAGAATACATCCCCTCCCTGGCAATGACCAGAAAGAAATACATACAGGAAATGACGCCTGAGGCCTATCAGCGGCGTGGGAATTTAGGGAATGATGCAACGGGGAAAAAAAGGCCGCTTCCAGTAAAGGAAACGGCCTTTGAATTTTTGGCTCCCCAAAGCTGTCAGAGCCCAGCACTGGGAAGAGACTTTCCAGTTCCCCTTTAATCCCCGAAGAACGCGTACAGCGCCAAAAAATTAGTACCTTGAAAAAACATATCGAAATGAACTGCGACACAAAACACCTCGCAATTTCGGAGACAGCCTCCTAACATACAAGGTATGTTGACGCGATGGATGACAAATAGGCTCCAGAAAAACATTGAGCAATTCCCTGCAGTGGCGCTTCTCGGTGCACGCCAAGTGGGCAAAACCACTCTTGCCAAGACGATAACCAAATCCCAGGACTCAATCTATTTGGACTTGGAAGCTCCAGAAGACCTGCTCAAGTTGAGCGACCCAAGCAGTTATTTGAGCGGCCATAGCGATAAGCTTATCATTTTGGACGAGATACAGCGCGCTCCAGACCTGTTGATGGTCTTGCGTGGTCTGATCGACAAAAAAAGAGAACAGGGAAGACGGTTCGGGCAATTTCTCCTGCTGGGATCCGCCTCGATGGAGTTGTTACGGCAATCCTCAGAAAGTCTGGCTGGGCGCATCAGTTACCTTGAAATGAGTGGCCTTAATCTATTGGAAACTGGAAGCCTCAGAGCTGATCTTTTAAAACTATGGCTCAGGGGTGGCTTTCCGGATAGCTATTTAGCAGGCAATGATGATCTGGCCATGGACTGGCTGGAAAACCTTGTCCGAACCTATTTGGAGCGGGATGTGCCTCAAATGGGCTTTCGTGTTCCAGCAAGTAAATTGCGGCGACTGTGGACGATGCTCGCCCACTGCCAAGGCGAACCGGTTAACTAATCAAAGTTTGGAGAGAATCTCGAAATTGATGGCAAAACAGTCAGCCATTACATCGATATTCTTGTTGATCTGCTGCTGGTTAAACGACTGGAACCATGGCACGCAAATGTCAAAAAAAGGCTAGTGAAGTCCCCCCGCTTCTATATTAGAGATAGCGGAATACAGCACAGGCTCCTTGGCATTGACAGCTACGAGGCTTTGCTATCGAATCCTGTACTTGGAAAAAGCTGGGAAGGCTTTGTTGTCGAGAACATTCACTCTGTCTTACCTCGCCGCGCTGAAACCTATTATTATCGTACTGCCGCAGGGGCGGAAATCGATCTGGTGATCAAGTTTTCCTCTTCGGAAATCTGGGCTATCGAAATCAAACATGGTACGGCCCCCAAACTGAGCAAACATTTCAATCAGACCTGTGCCGATGTGGGAGCGACCCAGAAATACGTCGTCTATGGCGGAAATGATGAATTTCCGGTCGGCAATGACGTGACAGTCATATCGCTCCAAGGGATCATGCAAAAGCTGCAGCGGAAGCTCACCTGATCTGACAGTGGAATACGCGGGTCAGCTACATTTCTGGCGGGATGAGAACGGCACCGGACAAATTAGTTTAAACAGGGCCGTCGGAAGAGAGATAAGGCTATGGGAGACAAGGTCTATAGCAGTTGCCCACAGTGTGCAGAGCTTCAACAGGAGAACGCTCGCCTCAAGAGTCTGCTGGCTGAACATAATATCCCCTGGGAGGAGAAAAAGCCTGCCCCAGAACCAGCCCCAAGCATAGAAGGACCTGCCCCAAAATATTCACCAGATGAGAAGATAGCGCTGTTTCGTCGGCTCTTTCGCGGACGGACCGACGTCTACCCCGTTCGCTGGGAATCGAGTAAAGGAGGATCAGGATATTCTCCGGCCTGTAAGAATGAATGGCGACCAGGCGTCTGCGGGAAACCTCGTATCAAGTGCGGTGTGTGCAAGCAACGTCAGTTTCTCCCGGTGTCAGACCGTGTCATCTATAACCACCTGGCCGGCCAACATACGATCGGCATTTATCCCCTGCTGAAAGATGCCACCTGTTATTTCCTGGCGACCGATTTTGATGAGTCGAGCTGGCAGGAAGATGCGCTCGCCTATTTGCAAAGCTGCAGGGAACTCCATGTTCCCGCAGCGCTGGAAATTTCACGCTCGGGCCAGGGGGCCCACGTCTGGATCTTTTTTTCAGAGGCTCTTCCAGCAGCCGATGCCAGAAGGCTTGGCGCTGCGCTCATCAGCTATACCTGCTCCCGCACCCGGCAGCTCTCTCTGGACAGCTATGACCGCTTCTTCCCGAATCAGGACACGCTTCCTAAAGGAGGATTCGGCAACCTGATTGCGCTCCCATTGCAGAAAACACCGCGGGAAAAAGGCTTCAGCCTGTTTGTCGACGATAACTTCAAGCCCTATGAGGACCAATGGGCGTTTCTGGCAACGCTGGCCAGACTGTCTGCCGATGAACTCACTGAAGCCATTTCCCGGGCAACTGCTGGCGAGCATCCGCTGGACGTCTCTTTTCTCTCCGAAGAAGAGGCGAGTAAACCCTGGCAACGCCCAGAAGGAACACAACGCCGACTTGAAGGTCCTCTCCCCAAAGAGCTCAATATTGTCCTGGCGAACCAGATTTACATCGAGAAGGCTGCTTTGCCCCAGCCGCTTGCCAATCGGTTGATCCGCCTGGCCGCCTTTCAAAACCCTGAATTCTACAAAGCTCAGGCCATGCGCCTGCCGGTCTGGAACAAACCCCGAATTATCGGCTGTGCAGAAAACTACCCCAAACACATTGGCTTGCCACGAGGCTGCCTGGAAGAACTGCAGCATTTACTGGCTGAAAACGGCAT
>CALZLE010000516.1 GCA_945788205.1 uncultured Desulfuromonadales bacterium | reverse complement strand
TTCTCAAGCAAGGCCTCTAGCTGCTCCAGCCTGTCTCCTTCGGAAAAGGGCTCGATAGCAAAGGTTTTCAGTGTGACTTCGCGGTTAAAAAATGGGTCTTCCGCACAACAACTGGCCCGAGTCTCGCTCGATTCAAAAGCTTCCTTGACTACATACAACCCAAACTGTTGGCCTGGTTCTATCATTGGATCTCCTGCCGCTTGATTCATCCGAGGGCTGATAACTTTTCATTTGATGCTCAGATAGTGGCATAAGCAGGTTAAGCGTGCCTCCCCACAACATTACAATTCTATAACAAAAATTATAAAGTTCCAACCCTTTTCATAAGTTTTTTTAAATCATTCCCGCCTATTTGCTGCGATTGACTCCGATCCGAGGGCAATCTGCCGCGATCGGGCACTGACTACAAATCGGTGTTGGAGCCTTACAGCAAGCCCGACCATGAGCAATCAAGGTATGACCTGACTGCGTCCAGACCTCTGCTGGTAGCAACCCGGCGAGCTCTTTTTCGATCTGCACCGGGTTCTCAGACGTGGTCCAGCCGAAGCGATTCGCTAGCCGCTTGACATGCGTATCAACAACCATTCCTGGAATTTGATAAGCATTCCCCAGGACGACGTTAGCGGTTTTCCTTCCAACACCCGCCAATGCAACGAGCTCGACGAGGGTGTTCGGAACCTCTCCCTGATGACAAACCAAAACCTGTTCTGCGCACATGATTAGATTTTTGGCCTTGTTGCGAAAAAAGCCGGTTGAACGAATCAGCTCTTCAACCCGCACCTGGCTGGCCGCTGCCATCTCTCTGGGACCGGGCAGGGCTGCGAATAGAGCAACGGTCACCTGGTTAACCCGCTTATCAGTACATTGTGCCGAAAGAATCGTTGCGACGAGCAGCTGCCAGGGGTTTTGATATTCCAGCCCACATTTTGCCTCGGGATAGGCCTTTTCCAGCTGGCGATAGAGGTGGAGAACTCGGTCTTTTTTCTTCATCGTGCTTAACTTGAGAAAAGGGGAGAATAGGCTTTATCAACAACTTCAACAGACTTATCCACAGATCGGGTCCGGCTTACGAAGCCTCAACCGGTCCCGTAGCGTTAGAAAGTTCCTGGTGTCACATGTCTCAACGGTCAACACCAATGGCAGGTGTGGGGACGCCCTTCGTGCCTCTGCTGTCGCCAGTACCGTGCCGGTTAAAGCACGAATCGGCCCACGAAAATAAATCCGGTCGCGCCCCCAGAGGGGGAAGTTACCAGGATAATTAGCGCGCCACAGCGGAAAGCGCGCGCGGCGCAGATGCTCGCTGATACGAATTTGTCCATAACCCCACAACGGCAGAGTAAAGTCACCGCAGACAATCGTAGCGCAAGGCTGTGTCTGGTTGTCCAGTAACTGGTCACTCAACAGGGCCCTGATTTGATCACGACGTTGCCAGGGATCGAAAGACAGACAGAGGTTATATAAGTGAACCCGTTCTTTTTCAAAATCGAGATCGGCCCGTACGCAACGTCCACCGTGACCGAGAGAAAACTCCTGAATATTATTCAAAGGATAGCGAGAGAGAAAAACACAGGCCCCCTCTTCATCAGGGCCATAAGCGGTAAGGCCAATCGTAGCGGAAAAGTCCCCCAAGCTCCCGGCAACAATCGGTGAGCCGAGCTGCTGCAACATCACCA
Organism: uncultured Desulfuromonadales bacterium; assembly: GCA_945788205.1. Lineage (GTDB taxonomy): Bacteria > Desulfobacterota > Desulfuromonadia > Desulfuromonadales > Geopsychrobacteraceae > Malonomonas. The sequence goes on along the minus strand of CALZLE010000516.1, from coordinate 5,071 downwards.
GATCCGGCTGTTGCGAACAGATAACCCGGGCACTCAACCTGGGATTCGTCTCTCCTGAAGCGGAACGAAACCCGTTGACGTGATAACTCATGATCCGAAAAGTTGCCATCCCTCTCCCTTCAGCCCACGCTGTAGACACCAGCGAGAAACGAAAAAACCCCAGGGATTTCAGAACAAAACAGTCAATTGCAAACTGTAACACCGCCCACAGAGCGGTAAAACTCTACTTCTTATAGCGGCGAATAGACTCTATAACAACCTGCGGCTCTGGGTAATCACGGAAAAGTTGGTTCTTGGCAATCGTTTTGACCTTACCTATTTTTTCCACCACACCCATACCCTCTATCACTTTACCAAAAACGGCATAGCCGTAGGTGTTGCCGGTCTTCCCGCGATGATTGAGAAACTTGTTATCTGCCAGATTGATAAAAAACTGGCTGGTTGCACTGTCCACCACGCCGGTCCGCGCCATGGCAAGAGTTCCCTTGTTGTTCAACAACCCATTATCGGCTTCATTTTTGATTGCCGGCTTGACCGCTTTACGCTTCGTGCTCTTATCGAAACCACCACCCTGAATCATAAAATTGCCGATGACCCGGTGAAAAATGACCCCATCATAAAATTTCGCATCCACATAGCTGAGAAAGTTTGTTACCGAGATCGGTGCCTTATCATCGTTTAATTCCACAATGATCGTCCCCATACTGGTCTTCATCTCAACCTGCGTTCCGGCCTGTGCGGTCCCAAGGCCAACCAGCAACACAATAACAATAAGCCACAATCTCTTCATAAACACTCCTCTTTCTACCAGTAAACAGCTAGACCGTCTTGGAAACCGCCTCTGCTTTCAAGTCTCGCAGCATCAGGTCACTGACTGCCTGACGTGGGTCTTTATTCTGATAAAGAATCTGATACATCTGTTCGATAATCGGGACTTCGACGCCAAGCTTCTGCGCCAACTGATAAGCGGACAAAGTCGTTTTTACGCCTTCGGCAACCATTTGCATGCCAGAGAGAATATCATCCAGCTTGCGCCCCTTGCCAAGTTCGATGCCGACGGTTCGATTCCGCGATAAATCACCGGTACAGGTTAAAACCAGATCTCCCATGCCAGCCAAACCGGCAAAGGTTTCAGCACGTCCGCCCAGCTTAAGACCCAAGCGAGTCATCTCGGCCAATCCACGGGTAATCAACCCCGCCCGGCTGTTATGCCCAAAACCGAGGCCATCGACAACACCAGCCGCCAGCGCGATGACATTTTTCATCGCCCCTCCAAGCTCAACACCGATGATGTCATCATGCGTATAAACACGAAACCGATCGGTACTGAAAATCTTCTGAATCTCTTCTGCCCGCGACAAATCACGCGCTGCCGCAACCACAGCAGTCGGCATGCCCTGCACCACCTCTTTCGCGAAGGATGGTCCGGAAAGAAATCCGAGCTGGCCGGAAAGCTCCTCCGGTAACAACTCTTCGAAGACCTGCGACATCAGCATCAGGCTTTCGTTTTCAATGCCCTTGGAAGCGCAAACAAGCAGTGCCTGCGGATCGATTTTCGGCAATGCCTGCTCGAGAACCTGTCGAGTGACCTGGGATGGTGAAACAAACAACACCAGCTGTTTTTTGCTGACTGCCTCTTGGAGGTCTGAAGTATAGGTCAGGTTGTTTGATAGGGTGACGCCGGGCAGATAGGTATCGTTGATAGCGGTTTGCTGCATCCGCTGCGCCAGATCGGCTTCGTAAACCCAGAGCGTAACCTGGTAGCCTTTTTCTGCCAAGAGGTTCGCCAAGGTGGTTCCCCAGCTCCCGGCGCCGACGACAGCAAACCTTCTTTGTTCTGCTAGTTGCATCAAATAGCCTTCTTTTTCGCTGCAATCCGCTTTTTCAGATGTTCGATCTTTTCCTGCAACAAAACTGGCCGGGGGAAATCTTTCAGCTGTTGGTAAAGCTTCAGCGCATCCCGCAAGCGATCTTCCTCTTCCAACAACTTGGCCAAATTAAAGCGTGCCTGAACAGTGTAGCGACTCTCGGGGAACTGTTCAACCAGTCGTTGCCAGTCTTCTCGTGCCTCGCTAATACGATTTTCAAGCAACAGCAGGCCGCCTTTGCGATATAGAACATCGGGCAACAGGGGGCTCTGGGGTTGTTCTTCTAGCAGGGTTTCCAGCTCAATACGTGCCTGACTGTAGTTGTCGAGACGGAAATAACAATCTGCAATTTCATACAGATATTGATCCCGATGACCGGCCGGCTGATCGAGCAAACGCTGATAAAAACCGATGGCACGGGAATAATCGCGGAGCGAATACTTGATAATGTGTGCCGCCGATTCTTGAGCTGTCTGAACCAGAGGGTGTTCTGGAAAGTCATGCTCCAGCTGCAGATAGTCAAGCAAGGCCTGCCGGTCCTGCTGTCGGTCGTACTGCCAGATTTTACCGCTCCGGAGCAACGCTTCTGCCGCTAGTTCTGACTGTGGATAACCCTGATAAAGTTTCTGGTACGACCGCTGTGCGGCCTCTACTTCACCAAGGCTTTCCTGCTTTAACGCCGCATCAAACAAACGTTGCGGAGCACTCTGTTCCTGCCGTTGATAGAGCGGTACAGCCGCTGCAGCAACCAACAACAGCAACAGCAGCAACCAAAGCCAGCGTCGCCTCGTTGGTTTATTCTGCGTCGCCGTCAGGCGTTGTTGGTGTTTCAGTTGTTTCTTCAATTGGCGCAGAGTCATCGGCCTCTTCCTTCTCCGCCAGTTTGGCGACCGATACGATCAACTCACCCTCTTCCAGAACCATCATCCGCACTCCCTGAGTGTTACGGCCAATGGTGCGGATGTTGTCAACTCGGGTACGAAGCAGTTTCCCGCGATCGGTAATAAACATCAGATCGGAATCTTCATCGACCATCTTGATGGCGACGACTTTACCATTCCGTTCGCTGGTTTTAATGGTGATGATCCCTTTTCCGCCGCGGCTCTGAACTCGATATTCGCCGATATCGGTCCGCTTACCGTAACCATTTTCGGTTACAGTCACCAGTGCCAGAGCGGTGTTCTCAGTGACCGACTGCAGGCTGACAATTTCATCATCCGCATCAAGGGTCATGCCGCGCACTCCGCGAGCCGGACGCCCCATGGAACGAACATTGGCTTCCGGGAAACGGATCGATTTCCCGTTGCGGGTTGCCAACAACAGGTCCCGCTTGCCGTCGGTCAGGCGTGCCTCGATCAGGCTATCACCTTCATCGATGGTCAGGGCAATGATGCCTCCCGCGCGCGGGTTGGAATAAGCCATAAGCGCAGTTTTTTTAATCGTACCTTTGGCGGTCGCGGTAACAATATATTTGTCTTCTTCGAATTCCTTGACCGGCAGAATCGTCGTGACCTTTTCCTCTGGTGCCAGATTGAGCAGGTTGACTATCGCCTTGCCGCGCGAAGCCCGGCCACCTTGCGGAATCTCGTGAACCTTGAGCCAGTAGACCTTACCAAGGGTTGTGAAAATCAGGATGTAGGAGTGGGTCGAAGCGATAAACAGGTTCTCAACAAAATCCTCTTCCTTCGGCCGCATTCCGGTTTTGCCTTTACCGCCACGGCGCTGGGCTCGATAGAGAGAAACCGCGTTCCGCTTGACGTAACCACCATGGCTAACGGTAACCACCATATCCTCTTCGACGATCATATCTTCGAGGGTCAGGTCTGCGGTGCGATCGAGGATCTCGGTTCGCCGTGGATTCGCAAATTTCTCTTTGACTTCCAGTAGCTCGGTTTTGATGATCTTGAGAATCTCCACCTCGCTCGCAAGGATTTCTTTGAGGCGCTTGATCACGGCCATGATCTGCTCAAGCTCATCACGAATCTTATCCTGCTCGAGACCGGTCAGCCGGTGCAGGCGCATGTCGAGAATCGCCTGCGCCTGAATATCAGAGAAACAGAAACGTTCTATCAAGCGCTGTTTCGCTTCGGCAGGGTTTGCACTGCTCTTGATAATCTGGATAACCTCGTCAAGATTTTCCAGCGCCAGCTTTAAGCCTTGTAAAATATGGGCCCGTGCTTCGGCTTTTTTCAGCTCAAACACACAGCGTCGGGTCACGATTTCGCGGCGGTGATCGATAAAGGCATCAAGAACTTCGCGCAGGTTCAGAATCTTCGGCTGCCCGGAGACAATCGCCAGCATGATGATGCCAAAGGACGATTGCATGGCGGTCATCTTGTACAGTTGGTTCAGAATGACGCCCGGAACCATATCCCGTTTCAGCTCGATGGAGATCCGCATACCTTCACGGTCCGACTCGTCACGCAAATCGGCTATTCCCTCGATTTTTTTGTTCTTAACCAGGTCGGCGATTTTTTCAATCAACCGGGCCTTGTTCACCTGATAGGGAATCTCGGTAATGATGAGAGCTTCTCGACCGCTACGTTTATCGACTTCGACCAGCGCGCGGGCGCGCATCTGCACAATGCCACGCCCCTTGGTATAAGCCTCGACAATTCCCTCCCGGCCATTAATAAAACCAGCGGTGGGGAAATCAGGCCCGGGAATTTTTTCAATCAGCTCTTCAATTGTCAGACGCGGGTTGTCGATCAGCGTCACTAGCCCATCAATAACCTCTCCCAGGTTATGTGGCGGAATCTTGGTCGCCATACCGACGGCGATACCTTCGGAACCGTTAACCAGCAGGTTGGGATACTTGCAGGGCAGAACCAGCGGCTCTTCCAGCGAGTCATCGTAGTTCGGTCCGAAGTCTACGGTCTCTTTTTCGATATCGGCAAGCAGTTCATGGGAGAGCTTGTCCATGCGAATTTCGGTGTAACGCATCGCGGCTGCCGAGTCGCCATCAACTGAACCGAAGTTCCCCTGGCCGTCGACCAATGGGTGACGCATGGAAAAATCCTGCGCCATCCGCACGATGGTGTCGTAAACCGCGGTATCACCATGTGGGTGATACTTACCGATGACATCACCAACGACACGGGCTGATTTTTTGTACGGCTTGTTGTATTCGTTGCCGAGATCGTGCATGGCGAAAAGAACCCGCCGGTGAACCGGCTTGAGGCCATCTCGGACGTCGGGCAAAG
>CALZLE010000515.1 GCA_945788205.1 uncultured Desulfuromonadales bacterium | reverse complement strand
TTTCTACTGCTGTTTATCGGCACCACACTGGTTTTCATTCAGGCCGATATTACCGCACCGCTGTTCGGCGTCAAATTTCTCACCGGCAACTTCTATTTAATCTTTTCTCTGGTTCTCGACCTTGCCGGGCTGGCCGCTATCATCTGCCTGCTCGGTTTCGCCGTGCGCCGCTTTTTTGTCCGCCCGGCTGGTCTGGAAAACAAAATTGATGACTACCTGATCCACCTGCTGCTGTTCAGCATTCTACTCAGTGGTTTCCTGATTGAAGGCGCACGGATGGCGGTGACCGAGCTCGGCACCCCACTGGCCGTTTGGTCGCCGGTCGGCCTGCTGATCGCCAAAAGCTTTGCCGGCCTCGATGAATTCGCTTTGCGCAACCTGCATAGCAACCTCTGGTGGCTGCATCTGTGGCTGGTCGTCGCCTTCATTGCCGCGATCCCCTTCAGTAAACTGCGGCATATCTTTACCACCAGTGCCAACTACCTGTTCGCCGACCTCGGCCCGACCGGCAAACTCGTCACGATCGATCTGGAAGATGAGGCGGCCGAAAGTTTTGGCGCCGCAAAAATTCAGGATTTGAGCTGGAAAGATATTTTCGACAGCGACGCCTGTACTCAGTGCAAACGCTGCCAGGATCGTTGTCCGGCCTGGGCCACCGACAAACCCCTGTCGCCGATGACGATTGTTAAACAGATCGGTAACGTCGCCCACGACCAGCCGGAAACCAACTTGATAGAGATTTGCGAAAAAGATGCAATCTGGTCCTGCACCACCTGTTTTGCCTGTCAGGAGATCTGCCCGGCGAGTATCGAGCAGGTCAGTAAAATTGTCGAAATGCGCCGCAATCTGGTATTGATGGAAGGGGAATTTCCCGGCGAAGAAGTGATGACAGCGATGGAAAACACCGAGGTCAATGGCAACCCGCTGGGGCTCAACTTTGCCGGGCGCGGGGACTGGGCAGAAGGCTTACCGGTCGTCACGCTGGCAGAAGATGCCGATGTCGACATCCTCTACTTTGTCGGCTGCTACGCCTCTTTCGACAAACGGAATCAGACCATCGCCAAAGCCTTCATCCAACTCTGCTCAGCAGCAAATATCAAAGTCGGCATCCTCGGCAAAGAAGAAAAGTGTTGCGGCGAGCCGATGCGAAAAATGGGCAATGAATATCTCTACCAAATGCAAGCCAGTGAGAATATCGAACGGATCAAAGGTTACGGTATAAAGAAAGTCGTCACCAGCTGCCCCCACTGCTACAACACCCTGGCGAAAGATTACCGCGATCTCGATTTCGACATCGAAGTGCAATCCTACACCTTATTTCTGGCCGAACTGGTTGAAAGTGGTCTGATCAAGCTGAATCCGACCGAGGAACACTGCACCTATCACGACTCCTGCTACCTCGGTCGTCACAATAATATTTACGACGCGCCCCGCCAACTTCTTGCAGCGGCGGGGATGAAACTGAGCGAAATGGAAAAATCCCGCAGTGAATCCTTCTGCTGCAGTGCTGGCGGCGGACGAATTATGGCCGACGAAACCATCGGCAGCCGGATCAATATCAAACGCTCACAAATGGCTGCCGACACCGGCGCAACGACGCTGGTATCCAACTGCCCCTTCTGCCTGACCATGTTTGAAGACGGCATAAAGGGTGCTGAACTGGAAGAACAGCTGCAACCGAAAGACATTGCGGAAATACTTGCTGAAAGGTTAGAAGCCTAACGCGAAGGGAGTTGCGCATGAAACTTCTTGTTTGCATTAAACAGGTCCCGGACATGGAATCTCGTTTCAAGGTCAACACCAGTGGGGACTGGTACGACGAAACCGACCTGGCCTGGCGGATGAACGAATATGACGAGTTTGCCGTCGAACAGGCAGTTCAACTCAAAGAACAAATCGGTGAGGCCGAACTGACCGTTCTCTGCATCGGCCCAGAACGGGTCAAGGAAACAATGAAAAAAGCGCTCGCGATGGGTGCCGATCGGGGCGCACATATCGCTGATGATAACAGCCATCAGCAAGATCCCTTCGCTATCGCCTCGCTGATCGCAAGCTTCGCTAAAGACAAAGGCTTTGACCTGATCTTCACCGGTCTGCAATCGCAGGATCGCGGCTCGGCTCAGGTCGGGGTGATGGTTGCCGAACTGCTCGGCATCCCCAGCCTGACCACTCTGGTCGAATTTGATTACACCGATGGTACCGTCAACGGCAAGCGGGAGTTGGAAGGTGGCAGCAAAGCCAAAGTCAGCTGCACAACACCAGCGCTGGTCAGCTGTCAATTGGGGCTGAACACTCCCCGCTATCCGACCCTGCCGAATATTATGAAGGCAAAAAAGAAGGAACTGCTATCAATCCCGGCAGCCGAACTGAATCCGCCAACCGCTCAGCAACAGACGATCAACATAGCGCCGCCGGAGAAAAAAGGGGGCGGTCTTGTTCTTGAAGGAGATCCCGCCGAGCTGGCTGATCAATTGATTCAATTGCTGAAAGAAAAAACCACGGTCTTGAACTAGGAGGTTCCGCATGAAAACCTTGCTGGTTGCAGAATACAGAGATGGCAAGCTGCTCGGCAGCGCCAATGAACTGATCAACTTTGCCGCCAAACTCGGTGGCGACGCGGTGATGTTTCTGGTCGGCAACGAAACCGACTTGCCGAACTTTGACGGCAAACTCTACCTCGCCGACATAACGCAGGCTGGGGAATTCAATCCGGGCGGGCACAAGCAACTATTGCTCGAAGTCATCGAAAAAGAACAACCGCAGCTGGTCGTGCTACCCCACTCCAGCTACGGCTGGGATCTGGCCCCGCGGTTGGCGGTTGCACTGCAGGCCGCACAGATTTCCGAAGTGGTCGAAATCAAAGAGGGTCAGTTGGTGGTTCCCGCCTGCAACGCAAAATTGCGCCGCACTGTTAAGGCAACCACTGCCACGACTGTCGCGACTCTCCAATCCGGGGCCTTCACCCCGAGCAACGACCCAAGCGGCAACCCGGAAGTCATCAAGCTTGAATCTGGCAGCAGTGGAGATATTCAATTCCACGGCTACGAAGCAGCGGGAGCAGCAGCAGTCGATCTGTCAAAAGCAGAGGTGATTGTTTCCGCAGGCCGTGGTATCGGCAAACCGGAAAACCTGCCGATCATCGAAAACCTCGCGAAAGCGCTGAAGGGTGAATACGGTGCCAGCCGCCCGGTCGTTGATGCCGAATGGGCCGAGCCGAGCCGCCAAGTCGGCACCACCGGGCAAACTGTTGCCCCCAAGCTCTATGTCGCGTGTGGCATCTCCGGAGCAATTCAACATCTGGCCGGAATGAAGAAGTCGGAATTCGTTATCGCCATCAACACCGATAAAGACGCCCCGATCGGTGAAGTGGCCGATGTCTTGGCCGTCGCCGACTTGAAACAGTTGCTACCGATCCTGACGGAAAAGCTTAACAGTTGATATAATCCCGCTATTTCTTTACTATTTTAATTGTCTAAAAAGTCGTATGGACACACATTTGTTCATACGGCTTTGCCATCCCAATATCGCTGGTTTGGGAAGAGTTCGCGGCAGAATTAAATTCGTATTGAAGTCTTCGATAGGAGCGAGTTCAAACGTCCTTTACCGAACAACGCTATACAACGACCGTCTTTTCAAATATTTACAAGCACAGAGGGACAGAATCGACCCAACCAGGTGATTCTGTCCCATATCTGAAAAAATTGTCCCACGAAAAGATCAGCTATCCCGCTGAAAAATAAAACATTTGACAAACCGTCCATCCTCCACTAAAACAAGTGGTCTTACCATTTGTATACGTTTCAGGAGCAGTCAATGGTTGAACTCTTACTGATACTGGTCAGCGCGGTGTTTGTAAATAACTTCGTGCTGGCGCGTTTTCTCGGTATCTGTCCCTTCCTTGGGGTTTCAAAAAAGGTCGAAACAGCGCTCGGCATGGGTATGGCGGTTATTTTTGTTATGACCGTCGCCTCCGTGGTGACCTGGTTTATCCAGTACCTGATCCTGATTCCCTTCGGAATTGAGTATCTGCAGACCATCGCTTTTATCCTGGTTATTGCCTCACTGGTACAGCTGGTCGAGATGGTGGTTCAGAAAACCAGCCCGGTACTCTACCAGTCCCTCGGCATTTTTCTGCCACTGATCACCACCAACTGTGCGGTTCTCGGTGTTGCGGTGCTGAATATCCAGAAAAGCTACAGCTTCATCGAATCGGTGGTTTTTTCTTTGGGTGCCGGGCTCGGCTTTACCCTGGCGATGGTCTTGTTCGCCGGTCTGCGCGAGCGGACCGATCTGTGCCCGGTACCAAAATGTTTTCAGGGCACCGCCCTGGCACTGGTCACTGCTGGCCTGCTTTCACTCGCCTTTATGGGCTTTGCCGGTCTGGTCAAAGGCTAATCTCGGAGTCATGAGCTAAATGCTTTCAGCCATATTAAGTCTCGGTGGAATCGGCCTGGTTGCAGCCACGGCCCTCGGCATTGCCGCGAAGAAATTCGCTGTTGAAATCGATCCGCGCGAGCTAGCAATTCAAGATGTTCTGCCCGGCGCAAATTGCGGTGCTTGCGGCTATCCCGGCTGCTCCGGCTTCGCCAAGGGGGTCGCTGCGGGGAAAGCCTCGCCAACTCTTTGCACACCGGGTGGCAGTGAAACGCTTGAGGGGATTGCCGCGGCTCTCGGCATTGAAGTCGATGCTTTCGAACCGCAGGTGGCACTGGTCACTTGTCAGGGCGACAACCAAAGAGCGAGCATAAAATATCGCTATCTCGGCCTCGACGACTGCAACGCAGCACAAAAAATTGCCGACGGCCCCAAGGTCTGTCCAAACGGGTGCTTGGGTCTCGGCAGCTGCGAACGCGCCTGTCCCTTCGATGCCATCGAAATGACCAGCGAAAATCTTGCGATCATAAGTCGCGAAAAGTGCACCGGCTGCGAAAAGTGTGTTGCCGTCTGTCCGCGCCAGGTCATCGAGATGGTGCCGCTCAAAGCAACCACTCATGTACTCTGCAACAGTCATGACAAAGGCGCGCTGATTCGAGGTTATTGTCAAATCGGCTGCATCGGTTGTCACATTTGCAACAAAACCGTTCCCGGCGCTTATATTATTGAAAACTTTCTCGCGCGCCCCAACTTCGAACAGCTCGAAGATGCCGAGGCGGCGGTCGAAAAATGTCCAACGAAATGTATCCGTGATTTCAGTAGCGGCTACCCGGAAGGGAGCAGTTTTGCTCCATCCCGTGACTCTGCCGCCTGAGAGGATTTGACCCACGATGACCCTGAAAACCTTCGCCGGCGGACTGCATCCGCCCGATAGCAAACATTACACAGAAGAGAAGGCGATCGAACGCTGTCCGCTGCCGGATGAACTTATTATCCCTGCGGCCCAGCATATCGGTGCTCCGGCGGAAATCTGTGTTGTTGTCGGCGATCAGGTCAAAAAAGGCCAGCCGATTGCCACGGCCAAAGGTTTTGTCTCGGTCCCGATTCACGCATCCACCTCCGGTGAGGTGATCGCTGTTGAACCGCGCCCTCACCCAATGGGACGACCTTTGCCTGCAGTGGTCATCAAACCGGACGGTGAAGACCAATGGGACGAATCGCTGCAGGGTAATGACCCGGGCCAGCTTGATGCTGCTGAGTTGAAAAATCTGATCTGCAATGCCGGTATTGTCGGTATGGGCGGCGCAACCTTCCCGGCACACGTGAAATTGTCACCACCGGAAGGAAAAAATATCGACACCCTGATTCTTAACGGGGTTGAGTGCGAACCTTTTTTAACCGCTGACCACCGGATGATGCTGGAAGAATCGGAGCGGATTATCGATGGCGTCAAAATCCTGCGGAAGATTCTCGGATTGGAAACGGCAATCATCGGTATCGAGGTCAACAAGCCGAATGCCATCGAAAAGCTGACTGCCGAATGTGCACCACACAATATTCAGGTCCAAGCTCTCAAGGTTCAGTACCCGCAAGGGGCGGAAAAACAGCTGATCGATGCCTGCACCGGTCGCCAGGTTCCCTCCGGCGGACTGCCGATGGACTGCGGCGTGGTGGTCCAGAACGTCGGCACCTGCGCAGCCATCAGTGATGCCATCCGTTTAGGACATCCCCTGGTTGAACGGGTCGCCACCGTCACCGGCCCCGGCATTATCGAACCGAAGAACCTGCTGGTGGCCATCGGCACGCCGCTGCAGCATCTGCTCGATCAATGTGTCGGCATCGATGGCGAACCGGCCAAAATCATCATGGGCGGCCCGATGATGGGTCAAACCCAACTGTCACTTGATGTCCCGGCGATCCGGGGCACCTCCGGCCTGCTGGTTTTTCGCGAAGAAGACCTGCCACGAAAGAATGCCGGACCCTGCATCCGCTGTGGGCGTTGTATCGGCGTTTGCCCGATCCACCTGCAGCCGACCACCATCGCTGCCTATGCACGGCTTGACCGGGTTGACGACGCGGAAAACTACAATGCCCTCGATTGTATCGAGTGCGGCTGCTGCACCTACATCTGCCCGGCAACACTGCCGCTGGTGCAGTCGATCCGGCACATAAAAGGCGGCATTATGGCCAAGAGAAGGAACTCCTGACGTGGACAATCAACTTTACCTGTCATCGTCTCCCCATATCCATAGCGGAGAAACCACCGAGCGGATCATGCGCCTGGTGATTTACGCCCTGCTGCCCGCAATCCTGTTGTCGCTTATCTTCTTCGGCCTGCCCGCGTTAAGCGTCCTGCTGATCTGTACCCTCGGCTGTATCGGCTTCGAGGCGCTGGCCTGCCGGTTGATGAAGCTGCCAAACAGCATCAAAGATGGCTCCGGCGCACTGACCGGCATCCTGCTGGCACTCAACCTGCCAGCCTCCACCCCCTGGTGGATTTCACTGCTCGGGGCGGCGATTGCGATTTTGATCGGCAAAATGATCTACGGCGGCCTCGGCTACAATCCCTTTAATCCGGCACTGGTCGCACGGGTGGTGCTGCTGATTTCCTTTCCGGTGCAAATGACCCGCTGGACCGCTCCCACACCACTGACCAGCGGCATCGATGCCGTCTCTGCCGCAACCCCACTGGGTGAAATGAAGACTGCGGTAATGCTGACCGGCAAACTGCCGGAAATGGCAACCAGCGGTTTTCTCAATTATTTCTCCGGCAACATAGCGGGCTGCCTTGGTGAAGTTTCGGCACTGGCACTCCTGGCAGGCGGCCTGTTCCTGATCTACAAAAAGGTGATCAGCTGGCATATCCCGGTCAGCTTTATCGGCTCTACTCTGGCGATTTCCGCCATTTTCTGGCTGATCGATCCGAGCAAATACCCGAATCCGCTGTTCCACCTGATCACCGGCGGTCTGGTCCTCGGTGCCTTTTTTATGGCCACCGATATGGTCACCTCTCCAGTCACGCACAAAGGGATGCTGATTTTCGGTTTCGGCTGCGGCCTGCTGACCATCCTGATTCGTCTGTTCGGTGGCTACCCGGAGGGTGTCTCCTTCGCCATTTTGCTGATGAACGCCGCCACTCCACTTATCGATCGCTACTGCCGCCCGAAGATTTACGGGCAGGTCGAGCAGCAAGCTTAGGGCGGGAGAAGACTATGTTTAAAGATATGGCTCGCCTGCTGATTGCCCTGACGCTTATCGCTGCATTGTCCGGTTTGCTGCTCTCGCTGGTCGAAAGCGCCACCCGCGAACCGATCAAGGAGCAGCGCCGCCTGCAGATGGTCAAAGCCTTGAGCGCGGTGCTGCCGGAGTTTGATAACGCTCCAGATACCGACACCGTGACCCTGCAGAACGGGGTCAACAAAAAGGGCGAACCGGTCGAAGTCATCTGCTACCGCGCCCGCAAGGACGGAAAGTTTGTCGGCACCGCTTTCAAAATGATCGCTCCCGACGGTTACTCCGGCAATATCGCGGTGATGGTCGGCCTGCGACCGGATGAACAGGTCAATGCCATCGAGATTCTCACCCACGCCGAAACACCGGGGCTTGGTGACAAGATCGAAGAAGGCTGGTTCAAGGACTGGTTCAAAGACAAAGGGCTGGACGGGACCGACTGGCGGGTGAAAAAAGATGGCGGCGACTTTGATCAGCTCACCGGCGCAACCATCTCAACACGTGCCATTGTCGGTGCAGTAGCCAAGGGACTGCAACTTTACAAGGACAATCAGGCTAAAATCCAAGCCGCAGGAGAGGGTTCATGAGTCTGAAAAAAATCTTTACCCGCGGTCTCTGGAAAGAAAATGCCGTCTTCAAACTGCTGCTCGGCCTCTGTCCGGTGCTGGCCGTCACGACCAATGCTGAAAACGGCCTCGGAATGGGTCTGGCGACCACTTTCGTCCTGCTCTGTTCCAACGGCGTTGTCGCTCTGATGCGTAACATCATCCCTTCAGGAGTACGCATCCCGGCTTTTATTATCATCATCGCCACCTTTGTGACCATCGTGCAGCTGGTGATGGAAGCCTGGACTTACGAACTCTATCAGGCACTGGGCATCTTTATCCCGCTGATCGTCTGTAACTGCCTGATCCTCGGTCGCGCTGAGGCTTTTGCCTCCAAGCGTCCGGTTTTCAGCTCGCTGGTCGACGCTATCGGCATGGGCTCAGGGTTTACCCTGGCGCTGTTCGTTCTCGGCGCGATCCGGGAAATCTTTGGTAGCGGAGAGCTGTTCGGTGTGACCCTATTCGGTGCCGGCTATCAACCAATGCTACTGATGATCCTGCCCCCGGGCGCCTTTATCTCGATGGGTCTGCTGCTGGCGTTGATGAATAAGTTCGAAAACCGTTGAGGTGATAGGAAGTTGCTTTTGCGGGGATCGCACCTGTGGCGCTGAGAACCGCTCCTCCCCGCTGATCTCTATCCGAAACCGACCTGTTTTCCATTGTAAGGAATGCTGCACGATATTTGATTTTCGCTGACATTTTACTACGAGCAGGCTTTAAGCTTTAAAAACAAATTATACGAATCGCCTCCTATTCAACCCAATTCGTAAGTGTCTTCTTCCCGACCTAGCCTGACAGTGAAATCAGCTTAACATGGTTTGCCGGAGTTTTTCGTACGGAGATTTTCCGGCGTGCGCTGAATGTGGTCGATAAAAGTTGTAATAATCTTCCCACTGCTTCAGTTTTTTTGATAAATCCACATCGCCTTTGTAGTCCAGCAATTGATAAAATTCACGCTGATCCGTCAGGTGTGAGCGCTCTACTTTTCCATTTAGCCTTGGACAAGCTGGTGCGATATAGATATGGATCATCCCGAGGTCCGTCACATGCCAATGAAATTTAGATTGAAACTCATGGCCATTATCCATCCTGACGACCTTTATCCTAAAAGGAAACATTTCAACGACGTGGTTGATGAAATCTATGGAACTGGCTTGGGTATGTGACTTGTAAACTTTTAGAGCCCTGATGCGAGTGCAATCATCAATTGCCGTATATTGGAAGCGTTTTGTCTTTTTTCCTGCCTTGTCTTTAAATACAAGGAACTTGACGTCCACCTGGATATGGTGGCCAGGTATCTTTTTTTCGTAACTTTTAAATCATTTTCTGGAGCGCTTTTTGATGTTCTCTGGGCGTCTATTCAGCTTGTTTCGTAGCAAGG
>CALZLE010000514.1 GCA_945788205.1 uncultured Desulfuromonadales bacterium | reverse complement strand
GAAGTTGTTTCTTTTTGATCACATCTTTCAGGTCGAGGGATTCCCAACCCGTTTGGTTGATTAATGACTGATAGCGTTGGTGGTCAAGCTCGACGCAAACGGTATCCGGGAGACAATCGTCGATGGTGTGGACAACGGTATCGACCGATTCTTGAGAAATATGAGCAGTGCCGATCAGGATGATTTCTTTGTCATCAACCTGCAATACGGTGTAGTCTTTTTGGTCGTCAGGCATCAGGGGTGAACCCTCCAATAAAAATTGAGCAGAACAGCGCGCAAGTCTAACATACCGATGGGGGGTGAGCCACAGTTTTAGGGCATGGAACGAAAAAGAAAAGGCACCCAGTACAGGTGCCTCGCTCAGCTCTACGACTCTCCACGCTGCCGTGGGTCATTGGACTCACATCGAGTGCCAATGAGGGGGGATCATTTGTAGGCCCATTAGGCGTCCCACTCTAGGGTGGGCTGGCTCACCGAGCCTCTGAATCGATCCCGAAATGTTGCTATTCCGAGTGGACGTTCTGACCTCACCTGCAGGGCAGAGAGTCATTTCAAGCTTGCTGCTATTATAAATAAAGTGGTGGCTGCGGTCAGTAAAAAAGTCATTTTAAAAATATTAAATTCTGCCGCGTGAAATTTATTCGGAAAGCTGCTAACATTACCGTTGCGGTTATTGATTTTGTGGAGTCGATCTGTTCGGTGCTGGCCCGGTCCGGATTGATCAAAGCCGCCTTTGGTTTCCGGGCAACGATCAAATTGAAAGGGAGGAATCTGCCGATGTCCAAGCAACTCGAGGTTTATAAGTGTTCCATCTGCGGAAATATTGTTGAAGTTATGCACGCCGGTCCTGGAGCCCTGGTCTGTTGTGGGAAAAATATGGATCTGCTGGCCGAGAACACCACTGATGCCGCCACAGAAAAGCATGTGCCGGTCATCGAAATGGGTGATGGGACGATCACTGTTAAAGTTGGTAGCGTCGCTCATCCGATGGAAGACGCCCATTATATTGAGTGGGTTGAATTAGTTGCTGACGGCAAGGTTTACCGCCAGTATCTGCAACCGGGCGAAACACCTGAGGCGACATTTAACCTTTCCGCGACAACGGTGACTGCACGGGAATATTGCAATTTACACGGTCACTGGGCTGCTAAGGCTTAGTAAAGAGACCAACTTCAACAGTGTCAACAAAGCGGGCTGTCATTTTCAAATGATAGCCCGCTTTTCTTTTTGTTGCCTTTTTTCTGTCTTGATGATTTCGTATCGGTCGGCAATTATTTGTCAACCGATACTTTCGTGTCTCGTTCTTCAATACGAGAGCGACAAAAGGCAGCAGTAAAGATAAGTCGGCTGTCTGATTTTTGAGTTTGATTCTTTTGCGGTCGGAAGATTGCCGACTGGATCGTTGCCTTTGAGCTTAGTCGTATGGACGCTTTTCTCAAATCAGTTGAAAAACAAGCATATCGAATCGCCTTGATCGGCACTGGTCAACCAGAGGATGCGCTCGATCTGGTTCAGGAAAGCATGATCAAGTTGGTTGCTAAATATGCTGATAAGCCTGAAGGAGAGCTAAAGGCACTCTTCTATCGGATTTTGCACAATCAGATAAAGGATTTTCAACGCAAACGGACTGTCCGCTCACGGTGGTTCAGTTGGCTGTCCGATGACGAGAGTGAGGAAGACCCGCTACAGAAAATTGCCGATCCGAGTGAGCAGGGCCCGGAACATCGACTGAAGGTCGATGGGGCTTTTGCAGAGCTTGAAGACGCATTGAAGGAACTCTCTTTTCGCCAGCAACAGGTATTTTTACTGCGTAGTTGGGAAGAGTTAAGTGTGACAGAAACCTCGCAGGTTATGGGGTGCTCAGAGGGCTCAGTTAAGACGCATTATTCCCGTGCCCTGTCGAAGTTGCGGGAAAAACTTGGGGATCATTGGCCATGATGAAAAAAGATGATAAATTGATCGAAAATGTACGCCAGGTATTGGATCAATCGCTTGATGAACTGGATACGGCGACGCAATCCAGATTGACTCAGGCAAGGCAGCTGGCTATCGATCGTCAGCGGAGCAGGAGACCTCGCTTGCTGTACTGGGCCTCAGTCCCCGCAGCTGCCTTGATTCTCTTTGTTTTAATGCTGAACTGGCCAGTGGCAACGCTCAATCCCGTTGTTGTGCCTGAGCTTGAAGAATTGAGTGTTTTAACGGCTCCAGAAGCACTCGAATTCTACCAGGAAGATATTGAGTTTTATGAATGGTTGTCCGAAATTCTGGAGGCTGAGAAAAAGCTCTCTGAGCATATTGCTCCTCAGTCTGGTCCTGTTTCTGCCAAAGGTTTCGTTGGCACAGGAGACCAGTGTGCAAGAGCAGCCGAGTCCAGAGCTGCTTGATTTTTTGGGCGCGTTCGATGATGAAAAAAACGGTGGTATTGACCCCTTTGAGCTATTGGCGATGGATGATAAAGAATTCCAACACACAAAAGAACAGGAGAAAGAGAATGAAGAATAAATTCTCCTGGAAAATCGGCTTAGCACTCTGTGTGGCCACTTTTGTTAGCCTGTTTAGTGAAGGAGTCGGTTTTGTCGCGGCAGGACAGTTTTCCGAGATGAGTTCCGAACAACAGCAGCTATTGAAGTCTTATGCCAAAAGCTGGGATCTACTGTCGCCGCAAAAACAGCAGAATTTGCAAAAAGGTGCGCAGCGCTGGTTGGCAATGCCGCCAGAGAAACGGGTGCAGGCAAAGCAACGTTTTCAACAATGGCAACAACTGAGCCCACAGCAGCAGCAAAAAGTTCGTGATCGTTATGAATATTATAAGAGCCTTGACCCTGAGCAGCAGGCAAAGCTTCGTTCGGTTAACAATAAATATTTATCTCTTCCACCAGAAACCAGAAAGCGGCTTAAAGAGCGTTGGAAAAAAGTTGAACCGGAAAAAAAGCGTCAATTGCGTGAGCGGATGCATAAAACATCTTCACAATTGACCTCACCTCAAAAGGGTGTGCAATCCCGAGGCCATCAAGAAAACTCACTCGGATCAAAAGGGAGTCAGATGGGAGGATTCGGGAGTGGTGGTTCCGGTGGTGGTTCCGGTGGTGGTTCCGGTGGTGGTTCCGGTGGTGGTTCCGGTGGTGGTTCCGGTGGTGGTTCCGGTGGCGGGCGCTGATAGAGGATTTAAAAAGAGGACTGATATTTAATCAGCCCTCTTTTTTTATGCTATCTGATGACGTGATCCAGTAGCTCTCCAGTGGTTGATAACAGTTTTGGTTCTAACGATATCTGGCCGACCTGGTGGGTTGAGCAACTCAGGCAAGGATCAAAGGCACGAATGCCGTGCTCGACCCGGTTGAGTAGACCCTGGTCAAGTTTTTTACTGCTGATAAAGCGTTCGGCAATCTGTTTGACGGTACGGTTCATTGCCAGATTGTTTTGGCCAGTTGCGATGATCATATTGACGTCTTCGAGGAGACCATTGTCGTCGACCTTGTAGTGATGGAATAAGGTCCCGCGTGGCGCTTCACTGACACCGATGCCAATATTCTGGTTGACGTCTGCTCGACTGCGGATGTGGTGGTCGATAAGAATTTCATCTGCGAGGATCTCTTCGATCCGTTCCAGAGAGTGAAGAATTTCAATCAGTCGGGCGTAGTGGTAGTAGAAACTGCCGCTGACCGGTTTGCCTTTGCCGCCGTAATGGCGGAACTGGCGTAGTTCGCGGTCGGCTTTTGGGGTTCCGGCAAAGTCGCAGAGGTTCAGACGTGCCAGAGGGCCAACGCGATAGAGACCTTGCTCTGCGCCGAGAGGTTTGTAGTAGGGAAACTTCAAATAACTCCAAGGTTCTTCCGCTTCGGCGATCAGCGATTGATAATCCTCTGGATCGACCTTGTCTTCGAGAATCTTGCCGTTGCTGTCTATCACACGTAGCTTGCCGTCGTAATGCTCCAGCCCGCCATCTTCACTGACCAATCCGAGAAAAAGGCTGGGGAAATCTCCGTATGCGTCAATTTCGTCAGCAAACTTATCCAAGACATCCTTCATCAGATCGAGGCCAAGATCGACAGTGGCGTACATTTCCGGGAGCTGTTTGAGGATTTCGGCGCGTTGTTCGCTCGAGAGTGATTTACGTACCCCGCCTGGGACCGCCCACGAAGGGTGAATGCTGCGGTCGCCGAGGGTGCGGATCAGTTGTTGGCCGAAACCACGCAGGCGGATGCCGGCGCGCGCCAGTTCCGGGTGCTCGGCAATCAACCCGGTGAGGTTGCGCTGCGCAGGATCGGAATCCATGCCCAAAATCAGGTCGGGACCGGAGAGGAGAAAGAAGCTGAGGGCATGGCTTTGCACCATCTGCCCGTAATTCATCAGTCTCCGCAGGGCGACTGCTGGTGCCGGGGTCCGTACGCCGAGGATCATGTCGCCGGCTTTGCTCGACGCCATTAAGTGGCTGACGGGGCAGATACCACAAACGCGGGCGGTGATCCCTGGCATTTCCCAGAAACTGCGGCCGATACAGAACTTCTCAAAACCGCGAAACTCTGTGACGTGGAACTTGGCATCGGCAACTTTGCCGGCATCATCCAGAAATATACTTATTTTGGCGTGGCCTTCGATCCGGGTGATCGGTTCTATGGTAACTTTCTTTGACATGCAATCTCCTGCTAACCGAAGGTGCGCATTCCTGGTTCAAGAACAACTTTGCGACCTTCGAGCAACGCTGTAACTGTTTCGACAATTCGATCCGGTGCCGGAGGGCAGCCGGGTAGATAGACATCGACTTGAATCACCTGATGCAAGGGCAAAGCTTTTTTCAGCAGGGCAGGTAGATCTTTGAGTGATTCGGCTCCGATTGGTGCCTGCGCTTCGTGATAGACCGCAGTCAGCAGGTCTTCGATTGGAATCCGATTGCGCATGCTGGTAACGTTACCGGTGACCGCACAGTCGCCAAAGCTGATTACCATCTTGCTGTTATTGCGGATCGAGCGCGCCAGCTCCAGGTTCTCGACATTGGTGACGGCGCCTTCTACCAGGCAGATGTCGACATCTTGCGGAAACTCTTTGGTGTCGACCAGCGGACCATAGACAATGTCGACTTTCTCAACCAGGTCGATCAGCAGTTCGTCCAGATCGAGAAAGCTCATGTGACAGCCGGAGCAGCCCCCAAGCCAGGCTGTGGCGAGGCGAATTTTCTGCTGTT
>CALZLE010000513.1 GCA_945788205.1 uncultured Desulfuromonadales bacterium | reverse complement strand
GTGGCCACCCCGGCTGCACACTTGAGGATATGGTCGACGTCGCCCTCTACCTGAAACGCCATAATTTGCAAGTGGAGCAGGTTCAGGACTTCACTCCCACACCCGGCAGTCTGTCGACCTGCATCTATCACACTGGCAAAGATCCCTTTACCGGCGAACGTCTACACATACCTCGTACCACAAAAGAAAAGCGACTGCAGAAGGCACTGCTGCTCTATCACAAACCGGAAACAAAACGGGAGGTTCTCGAAGCCCTGCGCCTCTGTCAACGTAAGGATGTCGCCGCACAGCTGTTCGACAGTCCCGCGAAACAAGCCGTTAGAAAGAAAAGTGTCCCCCAAAAAAACAATTCGAAAGCGGTACGACAACCTAGGAAAAAGAGATGAAACGACAACTCACCCTACTCCTGACGTTAGTGCTGTTCGGCAGCCTGTTCCCAACAGCTTCGGTGTACGGTGGACAGCTGCCGCAATTAATAGAACCTCTGCTGATTGCGCATCCCCAGCAGTCAGGCGCTTACGTCCTTGAGAAGGGAGAGGAATCTTTACTGGCAAGGGCTTGGTTAGCCGACCATGCAGAACAAAGCATCGACGTCCAATACTTCATCTGGAGTAATGACAATATCGGCACCCTGGCAACAGAGCGCCTGCTACGTGCTGCAGAACGCGGCGTGCTGGTGCGGGTTCTGGTTGACGACCTGATGATTGATGCGCCAGATAGTTTCCTGTTGGCACTAGCGGCTCACCCGAATATCGACATCCGCATTTATAATCCACAGCACAAAGTCGGCACCTCAAAGAAAAAACGCCTGCTGAACATCTTCACCAATTTCCGCGGCATCAATCAACGAATGCACGATAAAACCTTCGTCGTTGATGGCCAGGTCGCCATTACCGGTGGCCGCAATATGGCTGACGAATATTTTGATTACGACCAGAAGTACAATTTCCGCGACCGAGACATTCTGCTGCTTGGCCCTGTGGCTGCCGAAATTGAAACCAGCTTCGAACGCTTCTGGAAAGCCGATCTGGCTAAACCGGTAGAAAAATTATTAGCAAAGAAAGGACAACCTACCGGCGAACGGATAAATGACATCTACCGCGAACTTCACCAATATGCAGAAAATCAAGATCATCTTGCTCCGGAAGTAAGCCAGGCTCTCAGTGACCTGCCACAGCAATTTTCACTGTTGATAGAAAACCTGATATGGGATCGGGTGCGCTTTATCAGTGACGATCCAGGGAAAAATTCCGGCGACAAAGGTCTTGGTGGGGGCGGGCGCACAACCACCAAGCTGGCAGAGGCCTTACAACAAGCAAAACAGCGGGTAACGATCCAATCACCCTATCTGGTCCTACCGGACGGCGGACTGCAGCTATTCAGCAGCTTGATCAAACAAGGGGTACAGATCCGCATCAGCACCAACTCGCTACTTTCGACCGACAACCTGCAGGCCTTCAGCGGCTATAGCAAGCAGCGCAAAAAACTCTTGAAAACCGGAGTTGAGATCTACGAATTCAAACCTCAACCGGCAGTTCAGCATAATCTTATCGAACGCTATCAGAAGCTGAAAAAACGCGCTCCAATCTTTGCCATCCACGCCAAAACTCTCGTTATTGACGGCCAAAAAACCTATATCGGCACCTTCAACCTTGATCCCCGTTCGGCCAACTTGAACACCGAGGTCGGCGTCATCATCGACAATCCCGAGCTTGCAAATCTGGTCGAAAAACAGATCGAACGGGACATGCTTCCAGAAAACAGCTGGAATAGCGCCAGTGAAAACCCAAACCGCTTTGCGTCGCTGTGGAAACGGATCAAGCTCAGCGGCTGGAAATTGCTCCCACTCAAAAAACTCCTCTAATCCATTTTAAGCACATCAAATCGACATAAAATGTACATCCGGCCATAAAAAAATAGTCACTGTCAGCCCCACCACTGCCACTAATCCAACAAATACAGACAGTTGCCCACAACTACAGATATGGCACGGGCACTGCTATACCTACAAACATCCATATGGCCGAAAGATCTATACATAGCTCGAAGAAGGGAAAGACCTCTGCCAAAAAAGAACTTGAATAAAAAAACAGCAGTATCACCTGGAAAAAGGAGGGTTTTATGCAGACAGGCAAACTAACACTCATCGGAATCCTATTATTGGTCTTCATCTCTGGCTGCAGCAATCAAACCGCTGCACGGGTCGGAAATCAAATCGGTATCGTTCTTGGCAAACCGCTCGGCGTCATCGCCACAACTGCGGAACAGGCTGCACTAACGACTGGAAAAATAGTCGCTGAGAATGTTCGCCAGCGACGTGATCACAGACGCAGGCAGCAGCAAACAGAAGCCTCAACCGTTACCGTTGAATCGAATCCAAAACTAACAGACACAGAGAACAGATTAGACACTCAGGCGCCAGATCAACCTGGCCAGCAACAACCTGAAGGCAATTCTGAATTCTGGCAATAGTTTCCGACCGTGAAATAAAACGGGATGACGCCGATAGCCGTCATCCCGTTTGCGGAAAACATGTCGAGAGAACACTTTTACTCCTCAAGAATATATTTCTTCACCGTCCGTCGATCCAACTGTGTCCGTCGCGCAACCTCCTCATAG
>CALZLE010000512.1 GCA_945788205.1 uncultured Desulfuromonadales bacterium | reverse complement strand
TTCAATGATCTTTGACAGCCGGAAATATAGGTTTTTAGTGGCATGTTGCTAACCTCGAGGCGTTAGGGTGAATATGCTAAAAGTTACTAGGGCATTTGTTTTATTTATCGCTGTGGCGTTGTCTGTTTTATTGCTGGGTGGTAACCAGTGCCTGGCGTCCGAATTCAGTGGCAAAATCGGGGTTCTTGTTAAAAATGCCGAAGCCCATAGTAGGCAGGGTAATCATAGTATGGCCTTGTCATTGTATAATCAGGCAATTCGGATGCAGCCGAGTAACTCAGGTCTGTATTACCGGCGTGCTGCTATGTTCGGCCGGTATGGGGATTACTCAAGCGCCATCAATGATCTGACCAGGGTTATTCGTGCCGATGAAAGAAACAACAAAAGGAAATTTCCGGCGGCAAGAAAATTCAGGGCAGAGTGCTTTGCATCATTAGGTCTACTGCAAAAAGCTGTTGCAGAGTACAGGTTTATTTTACGGCTAAATCCAAGGAGCGGGAAGTTATGGTATTACTTGGCTGAAACTTATGCCTATATGCAGAAACAAGATTTAGCTATGTCCGCGATACAAAAAGGGTTGGCGACGAAAAGCCACTGGTCAGGGAATTTAAAAGGGCTGCATGCTCGCATATCGACTGGACAAAAAATATCACTGCACAGGCCTTTTTCGAATTAGCGGGCGGTTTCCGCTTATTTGTCCAGAATGTAAAGCCGGGTGCTGCTACTCAAGAACCGTTTTGGTACTCAGGTGAAGGCCTACCGAAGTCCTTAGCTGCCATATAGTTACAGGATCCAAATCCGGATAATCAATCTCCCCTGCATCTTTTATCCCTTTTTGTCTGAATTCCCCGCTCAAGCGCAGCTGCCGCAGAACCATGTCACCGATTTCTTGTTGTGGTTTTTTCTCCGCACCGGTCAGGAAAATAAGGTACTCAGCATCCTGCTGCCCCCGCCGAAAAGCCTTCAGGCGGATGCTTGGTAACGGTCCTGGCATTTCGATGGAGCTGCCGGGGTAAAATAACGCATTCTGGTCAGCAGCTGACCATGACCGCGGTTTACCAAGTGTCTGCCAGGGCACAACGCCGTCGAATCCCTGGCTCCAGGCTTCTAAACACCAGCCGACCGGTTGGAAGTTGTTTTGTTCAATGCGATTTGCTGAACCATAGGTGTAGGTTATTTCTTTACCCTTTGATTTTCGATCTTCAACCAAGCGCCGATAGCGTCGGTAGGCACCTCCGACGACGTTCACATCCAAGATATTATCCAATAGGTCGCGCTGCCACTGCGGTCGGGAAATATCAGCACGAAACAGCAGTTTGGACGATCGCTTGATATCTCCAACCCCTTCGTGAAATGCCAGCCCATACCAACGCAGTGCCCAGAAATCCTGGGTATTGACCGGCTCGTCGAAGTTCCAGGGTGCGGATGAGACTTTCCAGCTGCCTTGTTTGTGGGTGATTTTGTTGTTCAGATAGAACTCGAACATGGGCTCGCTCCAGCCCTTTGTCTGGATATGTTCAGCATATTTCCGCACCGCTGAGACAAACTGTTGCCGATATTCGGGCTTGAGGGCTTCTTCGATCCAGTAACCGCCAATAAATGCTTCGTGGATGTTGATCGGCCAGTTCTCGTTCAGTGGCAGGTAGAAGGCCTCTACCGGGATGGCACCGCGGGGCAGGTCGGCAAACGCGGAACCGTCCAGCAGTGGGCCGAAACGCTTATCGTAGGTTTCCCAGTCAAAATTTTCACCGTCCCACTTTGGCGCCCGGTTGTCAGCGATGCGTCCACTCCAGCCGTAGGGAAGGATATTGAGGGTAGTTCGATGACGGTGGGCCAGACGGTAATAAGCCAACTCTTGCTCTGGTTCGGGAACCCGACCGTAGCCGTTCATCTGTGGGATATAAGAGAGCCTGTCCGGTAGGCTGAAATTCCAGACCTGTAAGGCAATATCGATGACGAGCGTATCAGCGCCGCTGGTGAGAGTGAGTGTTCCCTTGTGCCTGCCGGGACGGGCAGTTTTTGGAACCTGAACATCGACAATTAGCGATGCGTGGGTCTGGTGCGCAAGTCGGTCTTCGGGAAAGGGTATTTGCAGCGGGGCGTCAAGCGGAACCAGGGGGTCGGGCAGCATTCGTCCATTTTGACCTCTTACATAGCGAAAAGAGAACAACTCAACCTGAGGTAAGGTTGTTTTGTTGTCAGCAAAGCTAACTGCTGCTTGTATCCCTTCGGTTCTGCCTTGCAGCACCAATTGAAAACTGACGGTTTCATTACGTGCGGCAAACAAACGTACCTGTTTTTCAGCTGCTGCCCAGAGGTGGTTGGCCAGGCGATAATTCTGATCATGGGATGGAATCATTTCACCGGTGAAGGGATCGACTTTGTCGAGGGCATCGATAATGAAAACGTTCAGATCGGCGACTGCTGGTAACCTGTCGGTGTCAGCGACTTTGGGCAGCGGCGGCGGGGCAGGCAGAATCAGCTTGGGTTTCTGCTCAGCGAGTTTGACCTGCGCTGTTTGCACTGGCCCAAGATTGCCTGCACGGTCTACCGCACGGATGCCGAGGATGATATGCTGGCTCGGGCTAAGTTTCAAATCACGCAGATGGGTCTTCACGTGGTCGCCGGGTTTGCCGGCCATTGGGATCAGGTAGCGGGGCACTTCCTCCGCCGAATCCCAGGAAAAATTATCTCTAGTGCTGAAGCGGACCTGAAAGCCGAGTGTGCCAGCAGCGCCAACATCCGCCGGTGTCTGCCAGCGAACCATTGCTTCCCCAGCAGGTAGCCCCAAATTATCGCTGTGGATTTCCGTCACTGCTTGTGGGCTGGAAATATCTTTGGGGCCGAGTTCAATGGTGAAGTAGGGAGCATGTCTAGCGCCTGCCTCGCGGCTGGAAAAAAAGCGGTTTCGCATCGGCAGATGGGTGATCTGTTCACCGTTACGCTGATATTCATTTCCGACGTCATCAAAGACGACAAAACCATGACTCAGACCCGCAACCCGTGCAGCTACAATGGCCGGGTCGACAACAACAGTCTGCCAGCGATTATTATCGGGAGGACTAGCATCAGCAAACTGCCAG
>CALZLE010000511.1 GCA_945788205.1 uncultured Desulfuromonadales bacterium | reverse complement strand
GGAAATGACAAGCTTGATGAACTGCTTCAGGAAGTGATCCACAACAGTGATGCCTTGAAACAGCTGGGTGATGAAGCCGGAATCGCCAACGCTGGAGATGAGTCGAAAGACGCTTAGGAGGATGCCATGGCAGAAAAAGATGCTGCAGCTCAAGCCGAATCAGCAGCGGCTGAAGGAGCGCAAGAAGAAAAAAGCTTACTTGACCAGATCATAGAGGATGGCCGACTGGTCCGTGATGAAGAGCAGAAAAACTGGGCGAAAGATGTCATCAGTGAGTTTGTCGGGCAGGTTATGGATGAGACCATTACGGTTTCAACCGATACTGAAACGATGATCAACACACGAATTGGCCAGCTTGATAAGTTGATCTCGGATCAGCTTAACGAGATTATGCATCATTCAGATTTTCAAAAGCTGGAAGGCTCCTGGCGTGGTCTGAATTATCTCGTTCAGCAATCAGAAACCGGCGAGAAGCTTAAAATCCGGGTGATGAATGTTTCCAAGAAAGATCTGCTCAAAGATCTTGAAAGTGCCAGTGAGTTTGACCAGTCGGCGCTCTTCAAGAAAATCTATGAAGATGAATTTGGTACCTTCGGCGGCTCCGCTTTTGGTGCCATGATCGGCGACTACGAGTTCAGTTCGCATCCGCAGGATATGGCGTTACTAGAAAAGATTTCAGAAGTCGCCGCCGCCGCTCATGCCCCCTTTGTCTCGGCGGCTTCTCCGCAGTTGTTTAACTGGGAGAGCTTCACCGAGTTGGGTGGCCCGAGAGATCTGGCGAAATTATTCCAGACTGTTGAGTATGCCAAATGGAAGTCGTTCCGTGAGTCGGAAGACTCACGCTACACCGCTTTGGCGCTACCCCATATCTTGATGCGCCTGCCGTATGGGAAGGACAATGTTCCGGTCGAGTCTTTCGGTTACGAAGAGCAGGTTGATGGGACCGATCACAGTAAATATCTTTGGGGCAATGCTGCCTATGCGCTTGGAACCAGAATGACCGACGCTTTTGCCAAGTATCACTGGTGTGCAGCGATCCGCGGTGTCGAAGGCGGTGGGCTGGTCGAAGGGTTGCCGACCCATACATTTAATACTGATGAAGGGGAGGTCGCACTTAAATGCCCGACCGAGATAGCGATAACCGACCGTCGGGAAAAGGAGTTTGCCGACCTCGGCTTTATCCCCTTGGTGCATTGCAAAGATACCGACTATGCGGCTTTCTTCAGCACCCAGTCGACGAATAAGGCGAAGGTTTATGACACCGACAGCGCCACCGCCAACGCTCGACTTTCATCGCAACTCCAATACATCATGGCAGTTTCAAGGTTTGCCCACTATCTGAAGTCGATGATGCGTGACAAGGTCGGCAGTTTTATGACCCGGCAAAATGCCCAGGATTATCTCAATCGTTGGATCAACAATTACACCCTGGGCGATGATGATGCCAGTCAGGACATGAAAGCCAAGTACCCGTTGCGCGAAGCCCGGGTCGATGTTGTTGAGGTGCCCGGAAAGCCAGGTGTTTACAAGGCTGTCGCTTTTTTGAAGCCACATTATCAATTGGACGAACTGACAGTTTCTTTACGTTTGGTTGCAGAGTTACCTCCACCTGCTGGTGGCTAAAGGTATCTTGAGTCGGCTGTAGAAAGGAGGCGGAACTGGCTAAGTCTTTTAGCTTTTTCAATTGGGGTATGACGCAGGACTGGTCGTTAAAACTGCCGCTAGCGGCATTTCAGAATAAGGAGAATTGAAAATG
Organism: uncultured Desulfuromonadales bacterium; assembly: GCA_945788205.1. Lineage (GTDB taxonomy): Bacteria > Desulfobacterota > Desulfuromonadia > Desulfuromonadales > Geopsychrobacteraceae > Malonomonas. The sequence goes on along the minus strand of CALZLE010000511.1, from coordinate 5,159 downwards.
GCTGTTGATATGTTCTTAAAGGTTGATGGTGTAAAGGGTGAAGCAAGAGACGCTAAGCACAAAGATGAAATAGATGTTCTGGCTTGGAGTTGGGGTGCCTCGCAGAGCGGGACCACGCATATGGGTGGTGGTGGTGGTTCTGGAAAAGCAAATTTTCAGGACATAAGTGTCACTAAATGGGTCGATTCCGCTTCGCATAAGCTACTGCAGAACGTGGCAACCGGCAAGCATGTAAAAGAGGCTCTTTTGACAGTCCGCAAGGCTGGAGACAAGCCGTTGGAATATATCAAGCTGACGATGAAGGATTGTTTGATCTCTTCTGTCTCTACTGGTGGCTCCGGCGGCGAGGATCGGCTGACTGAAAATATTTCGATCAACTTTGCCGAGTTTGAATTTGAATATACGCCACAAAAACCGGATGGCTCTGGCGGGTCGGTTTTGCCGTTTAAGTTCAATATTGCCGAAAATGAGGTGAAATGAGCGAACAGCAGTTAAATGTGCAGGCATCGATTCTGGACCGGTTGATCGATCTGGAACCGCGAGTATCCAGTGAACCGGTCCAGAACCGTCTCCAGGGTGTCGGACCAATTAAGAATTCTGTTGTCAGGCACCTGGAAAGTTTGTTGAACACACGTCGGCAGATAGACGCCCCTTCGCTGGAAATGCGGGAACTTAATAAGTCCCTGCTTGTTTACGGGCTTAAGGATTTTACCGCAGAAAACCCGAACAGCATCATTATCAAGCAGCAGCTGCGTCAGGATATTGAGAAAACGATCCTAAAGTTTGAACCCCGTCTAAAGAACGTCAGGGTTCAACTGGAAACGGATGGACAGAATCTGCGCAAGCTCAGGTTCCGCATTACGGCATTACTGCATGTAGAACCAATATCTGAGCCGATCGCATTTGACACCTTCTTCGATATGAATCGGGGGCTGTGCACCATTACCGGATGAGGGGGACATTGACGAATTACCATGGATGATAAGCTGCTCAATTATTATGAACGGGAACTGACTTTTATCCGTGAAATGGGGGCTGAGTTTGCCGGCAAGTATCCTAAAATTGCCGGTCGATTACAGCTTGAAGCGGACAAGTGCGAGGATCCTTTTACCGAGCGATTGATCGAAGCTTTTGCTTTTATCAGCGGCCGCATTCATAAGAAAATTGATGACGATTTTCCTGAAATCACTGAATCGCTGCTTAATATCCTCTATCCGCACTATGTCAATCCGATTCCGTCCATGTCTGTGGTCGGTTTCGATCCGGTCAAACAGAACCTTTCCGAGGCCGGCTACCTGGTGGAAAAAGGGACCAAGATTTACTCAAAGCCAGTTGCCGGAACTCCCTGCGAATTTTCAACATGTTATCCGGTCAATCTCTGGCCTGTCGAAATCGTTTCCGCCAATTTGTCTGAGCCGAAATACGCTGTGCCCGGAGCTCAACAGGTTATTAACCTGCAGCTGCAAACGTTTAACGAGCTAAGTCTCTCAGATCTGAACTGGCAGTCACTGCGCTTTTTTCTTAACGGACCTTCTCAACATATCTTTCATCTTTATGAGCTGCTGTTCAATAATATTTGTCATCTGGAACTGGAAGCCAAGGCTGCTGACGGAAAACTGAAAACAATATCGCTTGCGCCTGATCACCTCTGTCCGGTTGGCTTTGGTGAAGACGAAAACCTGCTGCCATATTCAAAGCGTTCCTTTCCTGGCTACCTGATGTTGTTTGAGTATTTTGTTTTTGCTGAGAAATTTCTTTTTTTCGACTTGAATAAGCTTGATACTTTGACTAAAGAAGTATCAGACAACTCACTGAATATTCGTATTTATCTGGATCGAACAGCAAAGTCGAACCTTGTTGTCAACGCCGAAACCTTCAGGTTGAATGCCACGCCGGTGGTTAACCTGTTTCAACGCATAGCGGAACCGATTCGCTTGGAACAGCGCCAGCCAGAATATCGGGTCATTGCTGATGTGCGCCGACAGACGGCAACCGAAATCTACACTGTGGATCGTGTTAATGCAGCAAAGGGCGGTGCCGTCAACAGTGTTTCAGAGTACAAACCTTTCTACTCCTTGCGTCACCACCTTGAAGATGAGAGCAGTTCTAAAAATAACGCTTTCTGGCATAGTCAGCGCCGCCCATCAGGCAAAAAAGGGGACAACGGAACCGAAGTTTATCTCTCTTTTACCGACTTGGATTTCACCCCGTCTGATCCAGGAGTTGAAATTCTAACGTTGAACGTAACCTGCACAAACCGGGATTTGCCAGCACGTTTACCATTTGGAGATGTGCGGGGTGATTTTGACATGGAATCTGCGGCTCCGGTGGCGCGAATTTGTAGCTTGATCAAGCCGACCCCTGCCTGTCGGCCCGCCTTGGGCGGCGCACTGCAGTGGCGTTTGATATCTCACCTGTCGCTGAACTACCTGTCGATCGTACAGGATGGTGAGGACGGCTTGAAAGAACTGTTGAAACTTTATGATTTTGAAAATTCTCCCAGTAATCAGCAACAGATTGCCGGGATTGTTTCCCTTGAATCACAGTTTGTTACCCGCAGAGTCGGACCGGCCTTTTGCCGTGGGGTACAGACAACCATCACGTTAGATGAGGACAAGTTTGTCGGTACCGGGCTGATGCTTTTTGCCTGCGTGCTGGAAAGATTTCTTGGGCAGTATGTTTCAGTAAATTCCTTTTCCCAGCTGGTGGTGAGAACCCTCCAGAGAAAAGAGATTTTAAAGCAGTGGCCACCAAGAAACGGAAACCAGATTCTTCTGTAGCAGAGCAGCTGTTTGAAGAGTATTACAGTTATTCTTTCTTCAAAGCAGTGGAACTGCTAGAGACACTGACTCCCGACAAAAAAAAATTGGGACAGGCACTGGTGCCTGAAGACGAGGCACTCCGCTTCAGTGTGCCCGCTGATCTGAAATTCCCTGCCAGCGATATTTCAGCCTTAAGCAAGGGGACCGATGCTGGTCCGAGTAACATGGAAGTAACTTTCCTTGGCTTGATTGGCCCTTCAGGTGTGTTGCCGCACTGGTTCACAGAGCTGGCACAACAGCGATCACATAAAAAAGACCATACCCTCAAAGCCTTTTTCGATCTGTTCCACCACCGGCTGATCAGCCTGTTTTATCTCGCCTGGAAGAAGCATAGATTCACCGTAAACTACCAGTCCGGAGCCAAGGATCGTCTCTCTCAGCACCTTCTCAGTTTGACCGGTTTGGGAACAGCGGGGCTGTCGAGTCGGATTGGTATACCCGAAGAGTCACTGACGTTTTACAGCGGGCACTTCTCCCGGAATACGGCCTCAGCGTCGGCCATTCGGTCATCAGTGGAACACTTTTCCGGGGTCAAAGCCAATATCAGGCAGTTTGTTGCCCGTGTTCTGCCACTCGAACTGGAAGATCTTTCACAACTGGGCGGAGCGAATGGCCAGCTTGGGGTGAACACTGTGGTTGGTAGTCAGGTTTGGGAGAGTCAGACCAAGTTTCAGGTTGAGCTGGGTCCGTTGAGCTTTGTCGAATTCAAACGTTTCCTGCCGAACGGAAAGATGTTGCAACCAATCTTTGCGCTGGTGAAATACATGGTTGGAATTGAATTTGAATTTGATGTGCGACTGGTTTTGAAAAGAGATGAAATCAAACCCTGTGTGTTGGGTGACTCCGGACCGGATGCTCCGCAGCTGGGCTGGACCAGCTGGCTGACGAGTCCTGAGTTCGATAATCCACAGAATCCTAGCCTGACTTTTGCGGAAAAGGACTTACGGGTTACTTGAACGGGTTTTGCAGTAGGCATTTGTGAAAAGTTCATTGCTGATGTGTGTTGAAAATAACAAGGAGGCCATCCATGGCTAAGCTCAACCTGAAATCGTTGATTGGTAAGCTCAACAGCACCTGCAGGAAGGCGCTTGAGTCGGCTGCCGGACTCTGCCTGTCACACACCCACTACGAAGTTGACCTGGAACACTTTCTGCTCAAGTTGCTGGAAGCTGCGGATACCGACCTGCAAAAGATCCTGCGCTATTTTGAAGTTAACGAAGGCCATTTGATCGGTGATTTAAGTCGAGCGATAGAAGAGTTCAAGACCGGAAATGCGCGGACTCCGGCGCTGTCTCCCAATATTGGCAAGATGGTGGAGCAAGCCTGGCTGCTTGCTTCAGTCGATTATCAGTCTGGCGCTGCGCGCTCCGGGCATGTTCTATTGGCACTTTTGAGTGATGCAGAGTCTGCGCGGACGTTGTTTACCAGCTCGGATCAATTCAAAAAAATCAAGCTCGACACCTTAAAGGAAAACCTTATCGATTTGACTGCTGGATCGCAGGAAGACCGAGACGCTGCTGCCTCTCCGGCCGCTGCAGCTTCGGCGGGGCGTGCGGCAGGACCTGCAGGTGGTGCTAAGGCTCTTGACCAGTTCACCATCAACCTGACTGAACGCGCCCGACAAGGGCAAGTCGACCCAGTTCTAGGGCGGGATTTCGAAATCCGCCAGATGGTCGATATCCTGATCCGTCGACGGCAGAACAATCCGATACTCACAGGTGAAGCAGGGGTCGGGAAAACTGCAGTGGTCGAAGGCTTTGCCCTGCGGATTGTTGAGGGGGATGTGCCACCGCCGCTACGGGGGGTCGCTATTCACACCCTCGATCTGGGTTTGTTGCAGGCCGGGGCTGGAATCAAAGGGGAATTCGAAGAACGGCTTAAGTCGGTTATTGATGAGGTTAAAGCTTCGCCCGTACCGATTATTCTGTTTATAGACGAAGCGCACACCATGATCGGTGCCGGCGGGGCCGCAGGCTCCGGTGATGCTGCCAATCTTCTGAAACCGGCACTGGCCAGGGGCGAGCTACGTACGATCGCAGCAACCACTTGGTCGGAATACAAAAAATACTTTGAAAAAGATGCCGCCTTGGCGCGCCGTTTTCAGGTGGTCAAAGTCGAAGAGCCGGATGAAACGACCGCCGTGATGATGATGCGCGCAGTCGCCCCATTTTTGGAAAAACACCATAACGTCATGATGACCGACGAAGCTTTGCTAGACGCGGTTCGGCTGTCTCACCGTTACCTGCCGGGCAGACAACTGCCTGACAAGTCTGTCAGTGTCCTCGATACCGCTTGCGCGCGGATCGCTATTGGACAAAATACCATCCCACCACCAGT